>PWFM01000130.1 GCA_003553895.1 Syntrophomonadaceae bacterium
AACCTGCTGGTCCTGCCTATCAACGATGCCCTCTTATACGTGGAACCGATTTTCCTGCAGGCTGAAGACGGGGGATTGCCGGAACTGGCCCGGGTTATAGTCAGCTTCGAAGAAACGGTGGTTATGGGCGAGAGCCTGGATGAAGCGCTAATCCAGGTTTTCGGAGAGATAGACGAACTGCCTGCTGAAATACCGACCGAAGATCTGCCAGATGACTTTGATATCGAAGATCCTGCTGTCGAAGTTCCTGTAGAGATCGATGCCGAACTGGCCGATTTGATCAGGCGGGCCCGTGATACCTACGAGGAGGCCATTAAATATCAACAGGAAGGCAACTGGGCCGGTTACGGCGACAAGATCCAGGAGCTTGAGGATATCTTGTCTGATTTATCGCGCCTCGCACCTTGATTTTGCAGGTGAAATTGGAGGGGAATGCCTTGTCCATAAGCGAATTTGATATCTATACTGACGGCGCCTGTTCCGGCAATCCCGGGCCGGGCGGATGGGCGGCTGTGATCACCGGGGATGAACAGGTTCGTGAAATCAGCGGCTTTGAAGAAAGAACCACCAACCAGCGCATGGAGCTAAAAGCGGCTGTCGAAGCCCTCCGCGTCGTTCCTCCCGGCAGCAGAGTCAGGTTATTCAGCGACAGCGCCTACCTGGTTAACTGTTTTAACCAGGGCTGGATTGAACGCTGGCAAAAAAATGGCTGGCTGACCGGTAAAGGACAGCCGGTTGAGAACCAGGATCTCTGGCATGAATTGCTTGAGCTTTCCCGAATTAACCCGGTGGAGTGGATCAAGGTTAAGGGGCACAGCACGGACCGGTTAAACCAGCGCTGTGACCACCTGGCCCGCGGGGCTATTACAAATTCCAGCAAAAGCGAAACCCCTGCAAAAAAAGAAGGAACCGAGGGGGCGGAAGAACCTGTTCGGCAAGACCGGGAAATAATAACCGGAAATGAAACCAAACCGTCAGCCCTTAAAAGCGGCGGCGGGAAGTCCGGAGTGCGCAGGCTGGGCCTTTTAACCGGGGGCGGGGATTGTCCTGGCCTGAATGCTGTAATCAGGGCGGTGGTCAAGGGCGCTACGTACAATTACAATATTGAAGTGGTCGGTTTTAACAGCGGTTTCAGGGGCCTCGTAGAAAATGATGCCGATCTGATTGACGATTTTGCCGTCTCCGGAATTTTGAACCGCGGCGGCACCATTCTCGGCACTTCCAATCGTGACAACCCCTTTGATTACCGTCCGGGTGGATCCTCAGATTACCGGGAAACCGATAATGATCGTTCCGGAGATGCCGTAGATAACCTTAAAAAATGGGATATTGAAGGCCTGGTCGTGATTGGTGGTGATGGAAGCCTTCTTCTGGCCCACCGTTTTTGCAAGCTGGGCGTGCCCATAATCGGCATTCCGAAAACTATCGACAACGATCTTCCCGCTACCGATATCACTTTTGGTTTTGACTCTGCAGTAACTACAGCCACCGATGCTATCGATAAAGTCCATACTACGGCTGAATCGCACCACCGGATTATGGTAGTGGAAGTAATGGGCCGCAATGCAGGCTGGATTGCTCTGCAGGCGGGAATGGCAGGGGGTGGCGATATTATCCTGATCCCGGAAGTGCCTTTTGAATACCAGTTTATTGTAGATAAAATAATGGAACGCAACAGGCGGGGAAAGAAATTTAGCATTATTGTAGTCGCCGAAGGCGCTTATCCGGCGGGTGGAGAACCCATGTACCAGGCCAAAGGTAATGTAAAAAGGCTTGGTGGGATTAGCTCGCTCATTGCCCGGGAAATGGAAAACCGGACCGATATGGAAAGCCGGGCTACCGTGCTGGGACATCTGCAGCGCGGCGGCAGCCCGACATCATATGACCGGGTCCTGGCCACCCGTTTCGGTGTTAAAGCGGTGGAACTTTTCCGGGAAAAAAAATACAACGAGATGGTTTGCCTCAAAGGAAATAATATTGAATCCGTCCCCCTGGAAGAAGCAGTAGCGGGAACCAAACGTGTCGATCCTTCAAGCGAACAGGTTAGAGCAGCCCTCGCCGTAGGAACTTCTTTCGGCTGCCCGATCTAACTACCGGGTTGTCAGGCAGGCCGCACTGGGGCAGGATTAGATCATTGGTTTGGTAGAAATGATAATAAAGATCAGCAGCCCACCATATGCCAGCAAGATCAGGGCTGCCATGAAGTCGGCCCTGCCCATGTGCAGGGTTTTCATTTTAGTCCGGCCCTTCCCCCCGGTGTAGCTGCGGGCGTCCATAGCCACGATCAGCTCTTCAGCCCGTTTGAAGGCGCCGATAAAAAGAGGCAAGAATACCGGGAAGATTTTCCTGGTTTTTTGGATGAAGTTACCCCGATCAAAAGCAACGCCTCGCGCCATCTGCGCTTTGATAATTTTTTCCAGTTCTTCGGCTAAGATCAGGACAAAGCGGAGGGCTATAACCAGGGTCATAACCAGTTCCTGGGAAGGAAGGCCGATCATGCGCAGCGGTTTGAGCAGGCTTTCCAACCCGTCGGTCAGGCTGACTACGGAGGTGGTCAGGGTCAGGAAAGTGGTGACGGTAAACAGGAACAGCACTCTTAAGATGATCAGGTTGCCCATATGCAGACCGGCATCGGTGGCTTCAAAGATCCACCAGTGAAAGTAGACAGTCGCATCGGGGGTTTTAAAAAGGAAGAGCTGAAAAACCCACATTATAGCCAGAACAGGCAGCATCGGTTTCAGCCCGCGCAGGGCGTAACCGGTTGGAATGCCGGACAGCGAGACCAGCGCTCCAATGAAGATGGCTGAAAGGGCAAAGGCGGAATAAGAGCGGGTGAATAAAAGCAGGACTATGATCCCGGCCGCCGCAAGAATTTTCGTCCTGGGGTCAAGGTTGTGGATAAAGCTTCTGCCCGGCAGGTAAACACCCAGGGTGATATTTTTGGTCAGCTCCATTATTTACGGGCCTCCATTTCTCTTAAGGCGGCGGTTATTACCCTGATTGCTTCATTTACATTTAAAGCTCCAGCCGGCAGGTTGAAACCGGCGGAGCGCAGTTTGTCGATCAGGACGGTTACTTCCGGCAATTGCAGGCCAATGGAACGCAGTTCCTCGATGCGGGCAAAAACTTCCCTGGTTGCATCATCCATAATAACCCTGCCCTCGTTGATAACGATAATCCTTTCAGCCATGGAAGCTACTTCATCCATACTGTTGCTGATAAAGATGATGGTTATATTCTGCCGGCGGTGCAGTTCCCTGATCAAGGTAAGGATTTCTTCCCGGCCCCGCGGGTCCAAGCCGGCAGTAACGTCATCAAGGACCAGCACCTGCGGTTTGCAGGCTAAAACCCCGGCAATAGCAGCCCGCCTTTTTTGGCCGCCGCTTAAAGCGAAGATGTCCCGGTTATAAAGGGTTTTATAATCGAGGCCGACCTGGGCCATCGCTTTTCGGACCCGATCTTCTATTTCTTCCCGGGGCAGTTTCATGTTGAAGGGACCGAAGGCGATATCTTCTCCCACCGTGGGGGCAAAAAGCTGGTAATCGGGGTTTTGAAATACATATCCGACCCGGTGGCGGATTGATACCAGGTCAGCCTGCTTGTCTTTTGTATCGAGGCCGTCTATCAGCACTTTTCCCTGGCGGGGAATATGAAGGGCATTTAAATGCTGGGCCAGGGTTGTTTTGCCCGAGCGGGTCGGCCCGATTATGCCGACAAACTCACCTGCGCCTATTGATAAATTAATATCGAAAAGGACCTGTTTTTCAAAAGGGGTCCCTTCCTTATAACTGTGGCTGAGGTTTATGACTTCAATTGGCATAGACTGGCAATTAAATCCTCCGTGTGAATAATACCCGGTTTAATGTCAAATCCTTCCCGGCGCAAACCATCACCGATCTGTGCAGCAATCGGAAAATCGAGGCCTGTTTTCTTAACCTCTTTGCTCCTGCAAAAAATGCTGCCCGGAGGGCCCTCCATTTTAACCGAGCCGTTTTCCATGACGATCATCCGGTCACAATGTATAACCTCGTTCATGAAGTGGGTTAAGAGCACAATGGTGATCCCCTCTTCCCGGTTTAAATGAATGGCGCTTTCCAGGAGTTCTCGCCGTCCGCGGGGATCGAGGTGGGCGGTGGGTTCATCCAGAACGATACATTCCGGCTTCATAGCTAAAACGCCGGCTATAGCTACCTGCTGCTTCTGGCCTTCCGATAAATTATGAGGCGGTTCATTTCTCAGTTCTTCCAGGCCCAACGTGTGCAGGGCCCAGTTGACCCGTTCGATTATTTCTGGTTGGGGTAGTCCCAGGTTTTCCGGCCCGAAGGCGATATCTTCTTCCACGATACTGCTGACCAGCTGGTTGTCCGGGTTTTGAAAGACCATACCGATGATCTTGCGGATTTCGGGAATGTTTTCTTTGCTGACGGTAGATAAACCTTTTACGAAAACCTCTCCCTGACCGGGTGTGAGCAGGGCGTTGAAGTGCCGGGCCAGGGTGGACTTACCTGAACCGTTCTGACCGGTTATGGCCAGGATTTCTCCCTGAAAAACATTCATATTTACATTGTACAGAGCCTTGACCTGATCTTTAGTCCCCGAGCGGTAGAAGTAAGTAAGGTTTGTTGTTTCGATCAGCTTTTCCAAAGATTTACAACTCCATTGCTCAGGCTTATTTTTCGGACGGGCGGATCCTCTGGATGCCCTGGACCAGGATTACCGTTAAGATTGCGGCCACGATTAGTTCGGGAACACCATGCAGAACGCCGATCGATATGGATACTTCAGCGGGCAGATAACCCCTCCAGGTGGCCATGCTCATGACCAGGACTGTATTGGTGGCAGAGCCAAAGGCGCCGGCAAGCAGGTAGGGAAGGATCTGGACTGTTTTCGATTGCAGACCGCCTGGGGGCGGTGCAGAACCCCCGGCTTCCAGATTCGGCTCTGCTGCCGGACGGGAGGCCAGGGTTATCGCCTTTTTACTCAAAAAATAGACCAGGTAGGAAACGACGCCGATAAAGAGGCGGGGAAATATGGAAACCAGGGGATCGGCGAAAAACGGAGCCCCCGGCTGCAAAAAACTAAATAGGCCGAATATGGCTCCGGTAATCAAGCCAACTACCGGCCCTTCAAGGACTCCGCCCAGGATAACGGGGATGTGCATAATGGTGGCATGGCCTGCCGGGGTCGGCACGGGAATAAAACCAAGCCTGGTAACACCCAGTAAAATCGCTATCGCGCCCAGGATTCCTGATATAACTATTTTCCTCACCGATAAGTTCATATTGCTGTAAGTTCCTCCTGTCATTATTGTCATTAACCAGAGTTAAAAATTCTACATCAATGCGGGTATTCCTTCACTAACCTCTTTTATTCCCGGCAACTTCATGCGATCTTGTTGATAAAGAGCCCCTGTAAGGCCAAACTGCAAACGCTGCCGGGAAGGAAAAGCCGTCTAAATGCAGAATAATATAAAACACGACAAAATTAAAGAGGTAATGCGGCTGATGAAAAGAATTCTTCTACAGACTTTTAGGCTTAAAGGGTGGCTGGTTTTGGTCTTAATCCCGGTCTTGCTGTTTTCTGTGTCTTGTGAACAAGAAGAGGTGGAGCGCGAACCGGATAGCACATCTGTTGGCGGCTCTGTGCTGGAAACAGGTTATGAAGTTGATGAAGATAAAAAAGTCTTGTCTCCTCAAGACACCTTTAAAGCCAACGAAGACTTTTATTTTTCCTTTTACAATAATGAACCCTTTGGTGTTGAAGAGGTAAAGGTCGAGTTAATTTTCAGTGAAACGGAAAAAGTGAAAGCGGAGAACACTTATGATGTCGATCCGGAGTGGGATCAGGTGGCCGACATGATCTGGTTTGGGCAGCCGGGAATGTACAAAATTTCGGTTGAAGTCGGCGATGAGGTTCGAGCGACCCGTGAAATTATCATTGAGTAACCGATGAGTAACTGATTTGCGCATAATAAAACCGGCGCTTTTTAATATGTAAGCGCCGGTTGATCATCAATGTATGCTTTAACTGGAAGCCGGAAAAGGTTCTTATAGCTTGATATTTTTGTTGCCCCGGAACTGCATTGCTTTCACTACCCTCTCCCGGGCTATCTCCATAGCGGCGTCCCTTGTTCTGATATTTTTTGAAGAAGCCTCTTCAATGACCCTGGTCACATTTTGTTCCATTTTACAGGTGATTAAGTCGTAAACAACCTCCGGATCGGGCCTCATGCAAGAGGTCCTGGCATCCATGCCTATGGCTGCAGCTATAACACCGCCGGCGTTAGCGACAATGTCGGGGACGATAAGCTTTCCTTTGGAAAAGAGAATTTCTTCCGCTTCTCTGGTGGTAGGCATATTGGCGCCTTCAATAATTATATCTGCTTTAACCATATCAGCATTGTCTTTGTGTAATACATCCTGGATAGCTCCGCAGATTAATACATCTGCATCCAGTAATAATTCTTCTCCCAAACTTAAAATATTACCGCCATTGTAGTGATGTATAGCGGAATCCCGGTGCGCTTCATATAATTCCAGCAGTTTAGGTATATTAAGGCCGCTGGGATCATGCAAAACACCTTCAACGGTTGAAATAGCAACTATGGTAACCCCTGCTTCCGATAAAAATTTGGCGGCAGCATTACCGAGGGCTCCAAAACCCTGGATCGAAACAGTTATGTTTTTCGGGTCCAGGTTTTTCATTTCCACGGCTATCCTGGCCGATTCTTTGGCTCCAAAACCGGCTGCTCCAAGCTGGTCATAAGGAATGCCTCCCAGTTCCGGCGGGGTCCCCATCGAAGCCGATATGTCATTGCACTCATCTACAACTATTGCCGCATCGCTTTCATTCAAGCCCATATCGAGGCCAAAAACATATTCGCTGGGGATATACTTGGACAAAGCTTTTACAAAAGCGCGAATTATCTCTTCTTTGTTAGGGCTATTGGGGTCATTGCAGATACCCGCTTTTGCTCCACCATATTTAAAATCTACAATTGCCCATTTCCAGGTCATGGCCCTGGCCAGCCGGGTCATTTCATCGATACTTAAGGTTGGAGACATTCTGCAGCCGCCCTTGCCCGGACCCCGGGCTGTATTATCAACTACCAGTACGCCTTTCATCCCTGTTTTTGGGTCTGAGACTGCTAAAACTTTTTCGGGGCCGTAGTGGTCCATCTTGTTGAAAATGTCAATAGTTTGCGTCATTTTTACCCTCCTGCCGGAATATTATCTTGGTATCAACTTTCCCTAAGGATAATTCTACAAGAAGCAGGACATTCCTTTAATATTTACTAACAATTAAGGGCAGAGTCGGTTTTGATATATGTATAATTAAAATATTTTATGATACAATAAAAGCTGCGATCTGCAGAACAACCCTGATCAATTCCGGTGCTGCTTCAAAAAGGCCGCCTGTTGAAAAGTGGTTGCAAAATCTTATAACCAAGGGGGATTAATAGGAATGGATGGCTTGTATGGCAAATTTTTACGAATCAATTTATCAACACAGGAAGTAAAAGAAGAAACTATTCCAGAGGATATCCAGAGAAAATACCTTGGCGGCAAGGGCTTGGCCGCATACCTGATGCTCAATTACATGGAGGCCAATATCGATCCTTTGTCGGCCGATAACAAGCTAATTTTTGCCATTGGTCCGGCCACGGGGACTACCGTTCCCGCCTCTGGCAGGCATGGCGTTTTTGCCAAGTCGCCTTTGACCGGCTTTTTCGGCGAATCTTATTCAGGCGGGTATACGGCAGCAGCCATCAAAAAAACCGGTTATGATGCCATTATGATTGAGGGGGCGGCAGAAAAACCGCTTTACCTTCATGTTTCCGACCAGGGCGTAAAGTTTGAAGATGCTTCTGATATCTGGGGCAAAGAAAGTTACGAAACTGAAGATGCCCTTCTGCAAAAAGTTAATGTGGATGGGGCCCAGGCTGTTTCAATCGGACCGGCTGGAGAAAACCTGGTTCGATTTGCCTGTATTAAGAACAACTACTGGCGTTCGGCGGGACGTTCCGGTATGGGCGCGGTGATGGGGTCCAAGAAATTAAAAGGTATTGTTTTCAGCGGGGACCAAAAAGCTCCCCTGGCCGACGAAGCGAAGCTTAAGGATTATGTTAAAAACTTGATTAAAGAATGTGTGGATACCGAACGGACTAAGAACATGAAACAAAAGGGCCCTCCTTATATGGTTACGGTTACCAATGAGCAGTCGGCTTTTCCCACCCGCTACTGGTCCGAGGGAAGCTTTGATAAATGGGAAGAAATTAGCACTGATGCCATGCGCTCCAGGATGGAGGTTAAGCCCAAGGCCTGCCACCGTTGCTTTATGTCCTGCGGAAAAATGAGCAAGGTTACCCAGGGCCGGCATAAGGGACTGGAACTGGAAGGCCCTGAATATGAAACCCTCTATGCCATCGGCGGTCTTCTCTGTGTCCACCCGATCGAAGAAGTTGTTTACTTAAACGATGTTTGCGACCGCCTGGGCCTGGATACAATTTCCGGCGGAAACCTGGCTGCTTTTGCTATTGAAGCTTGCAAAAGAGGCAAACTCAGCGATATGCCCGATTATGGCGATGTTGATGGGATTGCTAAATTATTCCACCAGATTGCCTACAAAGAAGGGGTCGGCGAGCTGCTGTCCCAGGGGATCAAACGGGCCTCGGAAGAACTGGGCCTGGAGGATATTGCCGTTCATGCCAAGGGCATGGAGCCTGCGGGCTACGATGCCCGGGCCCTGCCCGGTATGAGCCTCGGTTACGCCGTCTCCAACCGCGGGGGTTGCCATCTCCGTTCGAGTTTCTACATGGGTGAGTTAAAAGGAGAAATCCCTAAAGATATGGTCGAGGGTAAAGCCAAGATCTTTATCGAGTATGAAAGCAGGAACGCCCTGGAAGACAGCCTGATTTTATGCCGGTTTTACCAGCAGTTTATCGGCTGGGAAGGCATGCAGCAGATCATCAAGACCGCTACCGGTATGGATCTGACCAGGGAGCAGCTTTTTGACATCGGACGCAGCGTTACCACCCTGGCCAAGAAGTTCAACATGCGTGAAGGGTGGACGAAGAGTGATGACAGCCTGCCTCCGCGCCTGTTCAATGATCCGATTGGCCCTGAGAAAAACCTCGTGGTTAATGCCGACAACCTGGCCATCATGCTCCGTGAATATTATGAGCTGCATGGTTGGGATAAAGAGGGCAGGCCGCATGAATAAAAGTTAGTTTGTTTAAGTGAAAGACACCTGAAAGGCCGGGACGTTAAGCAATAGTGGCAGATGTTGTCGCTGTTGGTTATAATAGTCACCCGGCCTTTCCTGTTTATTTTTAAAGCCGCTTTTTAGGTTCGGATCCGGTCCGGATCAATTGATAGCGGGAAGCAGGATATTAGCAGTTTGTAGAGAATACGATAATTAACAACCTGAGCTTACCAGGGATAAAAGAATTTATCTTTTTTTTGTGCTTTCTATAACAATTCGTGAGAATGCTTCCAGTTATAGGTTTGCCTTGCTGTATTGCCCGGATTATAACACGTTAGTTGTGTCGAGACCTTATTAATATACTAAAATGAAGGAGTGATATTTAATGCCGAAAAACAGTGCCTTTGAGTTTGTGCGTCCGGCCAACGAGGCGCCGTATTTGTATGGACCCGGCAGTAAAGAGAAACAGGAAGTGAAAGCGAAGTTAAAGGAACTTTCCTCTGAGGTTATGGAAATCCCGCTGATCATCGGCGGCAGTGAAGTGAAAACAGGCAACATGGGCGAAGTGCGCATGCCTCACAACCACGGCCAGGTAATTGCCCGCTATCATAAGGCCGGCAAAAATGAAGTGGACCAGGCGGTTGAAGCGGCCCGGCAGGCCAAGGCAGCGTGGGAGAGGATGCCCTGGGACAAGCGGGCCATAATATTCCGCAAAGCGGCGGCCAAGATAGCCGGCCCTTACCGCTCCACCATCAACGCGGCCACGATGCTGGGCCAGGGTAAAGATATTTTTCAATCGGAAATTGAGGCGGTTTGCGAGCTGGTGGATTTTTATCTCTTCAATGTATACTACCTGAACCAGATCTATAAAGACCAGCCTGAATCGCAGCGCACGGTAATCAACCAGGTGGAGTACCGCCCGCTTGAAGGCTTTGTTTTTGCCGTGTCGCCTTTTAACTTTACAGCCATCGGGGGCAACCTGCCTACTGCTCCGGCGATGACGGGCAATACAGTGCTTTGGAAACCTGCTTCCACGGCAGTTTATTCCAATTACATGGTGATGAAGATCCTGCAGGAATCGGGCCTTCCTGACGGGGTGATCAACTTCATTCCGGGTTCCGGAGAAGAGATAGGCGATTATGTCCTGAAGCATCCCGATCTGGCCGGGGTGCACTTTACCGGGTCTTCTGCGACCTTCCGTCATATGTGGAAAACCATAGGCGA
>PWFM01000023.1 GCA_003553895.1 Syntrophomonadaceae bacterium
TTAGATCAACGATGGGAGAAAGGTGGCCAGGCCGGGGAAAATGATCAGCAGGGCCAGGGCCACAACGATAGCAAACAGAAAGGGCCAGATGCCCCGGAAGATTTTTTCCAGGGGCACATCGCCGGCCACACCCTGGATAATATAGACATTCATGCCTACAGGCGGTGTGATTACCCCCATGGCCACAACCATAACGATGATTACCCCAAACCAGATCGGATCGTAACCGAGAATATCTACGGCCACAGGCAGAAAAATGGGAATTGTTAAAAGTATCAGGGCCAGGGCGTCGATGAAACATCCCAGGACCAGGTAAATTAACAAAATCAGGGCAATTACGGCAAAGGAAGGCAGGGCCAGTTCGGAAGCCCATTCGGCCATGGCAAAAGGAATACGGCTGATGGCTATAAAACGGCCAAAAACCACCGCCGAGCCAACCAAAAGCATAATCATGGCCGTGGTCCGGGTCGTGTCTGACAGGGAACGAACAATGATAGAGGCATTAATCCTCCTCTTTAAGGCCGTTACCAGCAGGACGCCGGCAACACCGACCGCTCCGGCCTCAGTCGGCATAAACCAGCCCGCAAAAAGGCCGCCCAGTGAGATGGCGAATACTACCATCACTTCGACCAATCCTCCACCCAGGGCCATATAGCGTTCACGCCAGCCCGACCTGGGGCCGGGCGGGCCCAGGTAAGGATATTTACGGGCCAGGAAATAGATCACCAGCATGTAGAGGGACATCAGCAGTATCCCCGGTATGATACCGGCCAAAAACAACCGCCCCACCGACTGTTCGGCGGCAATTCCGTAAACGATAAAGATCACGCTCGGCGGAATCAGGACCCCGATAGCCCCACCCGCCGCCACGCTGGCAGTTGATAGCGAAGTATCGTAATTATATTTTCGCATTTCCGGGAGGGCAATTGCGCCGATGGTGGCTGCAGTGGCGGTATTGGAGCCGCAAACAGCTCCAAAGAGGGCACACGTTGCCTGGGTGGCAATTGCCAGGCCTCCCGGCAGGTGCCCCACCATCTTGTAGGCCAAATCATACAACCGGGTTCCCATCCCGGCATGAAAGGCCAAAAAACCCATCAGGATAAACATGGGGATAACACTCAAAGAATAACGGGAAAAAGTGGAAAAGAATTCCGAGGTGACCATGGAAAGAGCGGCCGAGGTAGAAGTCAGGTAGCTAAACCCGGCAAACCCGACCATGGCCATGGCATAGGCAATGGGCATTTTATGGGCAATCAAAAGAAAAAAAACACAGATCCCGATCAATCCAACCATGGTGGGGCTCAAATCCGCTCACCCCCCACAAACTGCCGGAGCAGATTGAAAAAGACTGTCAGGGCCAGGGCCAGGAACCCAAAAGCGACCACATAAATAAAAGGATAAAAGATGATCTGGGTGGTCGGAGATACTTCACCGGTTACGGCAACCCGAGAACCGTAAGCAAAAAGGTTGTAAGCCACTAAAGCTAAAAATGCCATAGCTGGAATACTGATAACCAGGTTGATAATTTTTTGCGCCCCCGGAGGGAACTTTTCCACAATAAAACCCACCGCAATATGGCCGTTTTCCAGGGCACAGCGGGACAAGGCCAGCCCGACCACTGCAGCGGTAAGAAACCCGACCATTTCATAAGTGCCGAGAATCGAACGGCCCAGAAGGGCCCGTCCCAAAATATTTGACACAATCAGGATAGCAGTGAAGGCCAGGATCACTCCGGCCAGAAAATCGAGGGCCCGGTTAAATTTAATGACAACTGCTTCCAGTACTTGCACAGGTAATCACCCTTTATCGGCTGGTTAGAATGAAATAATCATTTTGACAACAATGGTAAATTAGTGCACTTCGGTCCCTTAATAGGCCGGTACCCGGGGCCTTATAAAAAATATCACTCCCGGGTACCGGCATCAGTTCCGCACAGGAACAGTCTTTACTCATATTCTTCAGCAAGACGCTTGACAGTTTCGAGAATTTTTTCGCCGTCATGGCCCAGCTCATTCATCTTGGAAACAAAGTCCTCCTGGATCGGCCGGACTCTCTCGATCCATCTTTCCATCTCTTCTTCATCCAGTTCGATTACTTCCTGGCCGGTTTCTGCAATTGCCCACTCCAGGGCATCTTCGTTCTGGGCATCCCAGAGGCCGGCGGCAACTTCTTCAAAGAAGCGCTCGTTTACATCCAGGAATATTTCCTGGATATCGGGAGACAGCCCCTCCCATTTCTCCTGGTTCATGGTTACAAAAAATACGGCATTGTATAAAAACGGGGTCCTGGTCAGGTAACTGGTTACTTCAGCATGACGCCACCCCTTGAGAACTTCTACCGGGGCCAGGTTACCGTCGACCAGCCCGCGCTGGATAGCTTCGTAAGCATCAGGCTGGGGCATCGCTTCCGGGGTGGCTCCCAGAAGAGGCAGTGTATCGGCGCTCAAGCCGGCAGCCCTGATTTTCATCCCCTGCAAATCGTCCAGGTTCCGGACCGGATCCGTAGTAAAGAGGTCTCCCGGTCCGGTGGCCAGAACATACATCAATTCGGTATCCTGCACTTCGTCGGGCTGAAGTTCTTTAATACCCTCCCAGGCCACCTTGCTGGCCATATAAGAATCATTGTAGATAATGCCGGGCAGTTCAAATGCTTCCAGGACTGGAAAGCGGCCCCGGGTATAAAAGAAAGCGGAAAGGCCGATATCGGCCGTTCCGGCCTCAACCCCGCGGTAAATATCATCTGCTTCGATCAGGGTTTCGCCGGGATAGCTTGTAATTTCAATCCGTCCCCCGCTCGCTTCTTTTAGTTCCTGGGCCCAGCCCTGCACCAGTTCCGTTTCAGCGGGGTGACCGGCGGGGAAAAAGTGGGCCAGGGTAAACTCATAGCTTTGTTCTTCCTCTGCATGAACTTCATCATCATGTGTTTCAGCATCTTCTGTGTCGCCGGCGCCGCAGCCGGCTCCCAACGCCAGTAACAGCGCCAGGCCGATAAACAACAATACTTTTTTCATTTTGTTCCTCCTCCTATGGTTGATCATTGATCAACGGCCAGGGCAAAAAGAAATACTCCGGTTGGAGTATTTTCAGGCAAAAATATGCCGGTCATTGACCGGCATAGGGGGGCTTATACCAACCCTGCCGTCCTACCGTGCTACATCTAATGATTTCGCTATGGCCGCTAAAATTCCTTCCTTTAGGACGGCAGGGTTTAGATATTTTTTTTTAAAAGGTCAGGATAGCATCGGCATCAAGGGACAGGTCATTCAGGGTTGCTGCCCCGGCTATCGTAGCCTCGTCGATCAGATCTTCCGGCTTAATTTCGCCCCCAAACAGCTGCATGCTTTGCTGGCAGGCCATAATCTTGATGCCCTGGCCGGCAGTTTGTTTAAGCACTTCCAGCAGGCTGGGAAACTCGCCGATTTTTACCTTTTCCGCTTCGCCCTTGACCAGGTTCTTCAAGCCCAACCCCAGGAAATATACGGTCGGCTCCACGTCCATCGCTTTAGCGGTCTGGGCCAGGATTAACGGGGAATAAAGCCTTTCCGGGGTATCGGTCCCGCTGGTCTGCACGTAAAGAATCTTCTTTTTTTCAGCCATCTTACTCATCCTCCCGATTATTTTTATTCCCTTTCAAAATAAAGTAATGATACTCGTCTCCATCACGCTCTATTTTCACTACACTATGGCCGGCCCGCTTGGCCCAGCGGGGAATATCTTCTGCTGAAGCGGGATCATCGGCGATTAATTGCAGCAGGGTATTTTCTTCAAGCTGATCTACTTCTTCCCTGGCCCGCATAACGGGTACAGGGCAGTATAAGCCTACACAGTCGACCCGATGAATTTTAAGCCTTCCATCTTTGCTGCAAGTAAATTGATCATCCTGTGGATCCGGGCAGATAGGCTCATCACAAAAAGGACAGCTGCAGAGCCCTCTACCGGGTTGCTCATTCATGTTTTTATCAATCATTGCTTACCCTCCCCCTGTTTTTCCAGGTAATCCTGGATGGCCTTATGCAGGGCATCTGCACCCAGGTTCGAACAGTGCATCTTGTTCTGCGGCAGCCCGCCGAGTTGTTCGGCCACCTGCTTATTGGTGATATTTAGGGCTTCCTCGATTGTTTTTCCCCTGGCCATTTCTGAAACCATGCTGGATACGGCTATAGCGGCCCCGCAGCCAAAGGTAAAATACTTCACATCCTCAATGCGGTTGTCTTTTACTTTAATTGTAAACTTCATCATATCGCCGCAAACCGGGTTACCTACTTCTCCGACTCCGTCGGGGTCTTCTATTTCTCCGATATTGCGGGGATTGGTGAAATGTTCCATAACCTTTTCACTGTACATTGGCATTGTTCTTCCCCTCCTTAAGGTACTGGTGATAAAGCGGTGACATATTTCTGAGCAAACTGGCCACCTCGGCCATCTGACCGGTAATATAAGGGATGTCTTCCTCCCTGCTTTCCAGGCCCGGAGCTAACAACAGCGAACCCTGAGCCAGTTCAGGAGGCAGACCGATAGCTTCCAGCACGTGTGAAGATTTAAGGGCCTGCGAGGTGCAGGAAGATCCGCTGGAAACATAGATTCCGGCCATGTTAAGGCGCATCAACAGGGCTTCTCCTTCGACAAACTCCACAGAAATGTTCAAATTGCGGGGCAGTCGTTTTTCGGGGGGCCCGTTCAGGTGCAGGTGAGGGACTTCTTCAAACAGGCTTTCCTTTAGCTTGTCCCTGAAGGAGCCTATCCGAAGGGCCCGCTCGTCCAGGGATTCCTGGGCCAGGCGGGCCGCCTCGCCCAGGCCGACAATTGCCGGTACGTTTTCTGTTCCCGCTCTCAGGCCCTTTTCCTGGATCCCTCCTTCTATCAAGGGACGCAGGCGAACTCCCCGGCGCACAAATAAAGCTCCTGTGCCCTTGGGTCCGTAAAACTGGTCACCGGCCAGGCTTAACATGTCTACACCCATCTTGTCGACATCAAGCGGTATCCATCCTGCCGCCGCAGCGGCATCGGTATGAAAGGGGACCTCTTTCTCACGGGCAATAGCAGCCAGCTGTTCGATCGGCTGGATAGTCCCTATTTCGGGGTTGGCGGCCTGGATAGAAACCAGGACAGTCTGATCGGTCAGGGCCTCTTCCAGGCGGGCCGGATCAACCAGGCCCGAACTGTCAACCGGCAGCCTGATGATATCGTAACCTTCTTTTTCGAAACTCTTCAACTGGTTCAAAATAGAAAAATGCTCAACAGCGGAAGTTATAATCCGGTTGCCTTTCCTTTTACCCGCCGCGAGAATCCCTTTCACAGCCAGGTTGTTAGCTTCAGAGGCTGAAGCAGTAAAGATCAGCTGGTTTTTCCCCAGTTCTTCAGCGCCAATCAAAAGCCCTACCTTTGCCCTGGCTTCTTCCAAGGCTTCTCGTGGTTTCTCTCCCAGGCTGTGCCCACTCGAGGGGTTACCGTAATGTTCGGTAAAATAAGGGATCATTGCTTCCAAAACTTCTTCCTCTACCGGTGTAGCCGCTGTGTAATCGAGGTTAAAGGTTTTCATAATAACATCCCTTTCCTTTTCTGACTGGAAATTTGGTCTAATTAAATCCTGCTCATATTTTTTCGGTTTTTCTATATTTCGCCTTGACTTAAACTGCATTTATTTATATAATTCCTATTAGAATTATAGGCTATGTGCAGAGAAATGTCAATACAGTTGATGAGCTGCTCCTGGTAACGACGGAGTAGCTGGCAAAAGGTTTTACAAAAGGCTTGTGGAATTAGGACTATACGCGCTGCGTATAAATATACTTATTTAAATAAGGAGTGATTGACCATGAAAACTAAAGAAAACTTGATGGAAGCATTTGCCGGTGAGTCGCAGGCCAATCGGAAGTACCTGGCCTTCGCCCGGAAAGCCGAAAAAGACGGCTTCAAAAATGTGGGACGGATCTTTCAAGCCATTGCCGAGGCGGAAACGATCCATGCCCTGAAGCATTTTGAAATCGCCGAAAAAATTGGCGATACCCTTGAAAATCTCGAAGCGGCAGCGGAAGGAGAACACCACGAGTTCACCAAAATGTATCCTGAATTTATTGAAACGGCCAAGCAGGAAGACCAGGACAAGGCCCTGCAATCATTCGAGTATGCAAATGCGGCCGAAAAAGTACACGGGGGCATATTTAACGATTTAAAAGAAAAGGTGGCTGCCGGCAGCGATACCGATGACAAAGCTGTATACCTCTGTCCCGTCTGCGGATGGGTAGGCCTGGATCCGGCCCCGGATAAATGCCCGATTTGCAACACGGCCAAAAAAGCATTCAAACAATTTTAAATATGGCATGCGGCCCGGGTGCTACCCGGGCCTTTTAAATAATCATTCTGAAACCCGCTTAAACTGGCTCGATGAAATCTGCAAAGATAGTGGAATGCAGGAGGTAATCGCGCTTATATTTGACCGCCAAATTATAAAAATACCGGATCAGGGAGGGAAGATCTTCGGGCTGCCGGTTCAAATAAATCTCTTTTTCCGGCCACTGCGCTTCCCGTTTAAAATACCCCCAGATATGATCAACCACATTGGCCAGAGCGGCAGTATCAACCGGTCGGGCCATGACGTTAGCAATTATTTCGATTAATTCCCCCGCATCCTGCAGAGGACAGCTATCAAGAGGCCGCAGATAGGCCTGGATATCTTTATAATGGTTATAGCCGCGGGCCATGACCGAATATTTATGGTGGGCCCAGTAGGTAAAGCCATCTTTCGGTAAAGGGATCCTTCCGGCCCGCTCTTTTTCACGGTTTTTTTGCTCCAGGATAGCAAACTGCCGGAGCGGTTCATCAACATATTCCGGACCATTTTCCTCTGCGCGCAAGGCTTCCGGATCCCATTTCGAAGAAGGTTCTCCACCGCAGGGACTGCTGTGATTGAAGCCCCGGAGCGCCATTTCCAGGACCGTCAGATCATGAACCCGCTTAAGCCCATTGGGCCTGCCCTGCCAGCGCCTGGTCTCAGGATGTTTGGCATATCCCTTCTTACCCCCTGTGATGATGCTGTAAAGGGCATGGATCTCGGCGTGCTGTCCGAGCAGGTTTGGACGGGATAAATATCCCGGATGAATATCCCAAACTCGCACTTCAAAACCATCCTTTCTATCTGCTATTTAAAAGAAGCAGTCCTGGTTATATTGTTATCTTACCGCGCCGGGCCCGCATTTATTCGTAACTTTTAATTCTCTGTCACACACCGTGCCTTTTAAGGCCCTCCGGTTTCAGTAAGTGACACAAATTGTTTGACTGTCTTACGCCGATAAGCTATTATTTTAAAAAGCCTTTCTGGACAGGCTAAATCAATATAACGAGGAGGAGTAACAATGCAAAGCTATATGTGCGAACTCTGCGATTATACTTATGAACCCAAAAACGGTGATCCTGAAAACGGCATAGCGCCCGGAACCGCCTTTGAAGATCTCCCCGATACCTGGGTCTGCCCGGTATGTGGAGCCGATAAAGATGAATTCCAGGCTGTGCCTGATACTGCTTAAACCTTCTGTCTATAAGCATAGCTTCCGGCTAAATGATTAGCAAAGCCGGCCGGTTTAACATGCGCTACCTGCCGGCCGGCTTTTGTTTTCCCTGTAGTTATAAATCTTGCATGCTTACTGGATTTCTTTTACCGTCAATCCGCCCAAAATCCAGATTCCAACCCAGTCTATTACAAATGCTTTATCCATCATTTCGTTGCGGACATAAAAGGTAATTCCATCCACTTCTTTCCGCTGATAATTAACTTCAAGTTCTGGTTTACCTGCTTGCACGGCAGGGGGAACAAAAGAACCCCCTCACCCGCCGCGGCAGGCCAAATAAAGAGTGTAAGGCCTGGAATTGTTGCTCATTTTTTCCCGGGCCTTCTCTGTTATTTTAATTTTTGCCATAAAAATCACTCCCTGCTATCAAATATCATGCTTTTAAAAACCGGCGCCTTTTAGGCGACCTCAATAATTCTTGTTTCCATTATAACACAAATATACCCCCATGGGTATACCTATCCGGCAGGATTGTTGATAGCTGCTGTAGAAATAGCAATTAACCAGGACCCTGAAAAACCGATGCTGGAGGTAAAAATGAAAATTTTAGCAGCCCCGGATAAATTTAAAGGAAGCATGAGCGCTTCCAAAGCGGCAGAAATGATTGAACAGGGCATCAGGACCGTGATCACCGATGCGGAAATATTCAAGTTCCCCCTCTCGGACGGCGGAGAAGGCCTGGTTGAATCACTGGCCGGCAAACCGGGTGGAGCTGTTAAAACCGCCTCTGTAACAGGGCCTCTGGGCGATAAGGTAGACGCTGTTTTCGGTTTAACCGATGGGGGAAGGACTGCAGTCATCGAAATGGCCGCCGCTTCCGGGCTGGCCCTGGTCCCGGAGGAAAAACGCGATCCCGCCATCACTACCACTTACGGAACCGGTGAATTAATCCTGGCTGCCCTGAACCAAGGCTGCGAAAAACTGATTATCGGGATCGGGGGCAGCGCCACCAATGACGGGGGCGCCGGTATGGCCAGGGCCCTGGGCGCAAAGTTCCTGGATCGGAATGGGCGACCGCTTCGTGAGGGCGGCGCTGATCTTATCCGCCTCGAAAGCATTGATATTTCCGGCCTTGACTCTCGCCTGAAAAAAATTGAAGTCCTTGTGGCCTCCGACGTCGACAACCCCCTGACCGGCCCCAGGGGCGCTTCCCACATTTATGGGCCCCAGAAAGGGGCTACCCCGGCCATGGTGGATAAACTGGACCGGGCCCTGAAAAACTATGCCCGGGTCATAAAAAAAGACCTTGGCCTGGAGGTTGAGAACATACCCGGAGCGGGAGCGGCAGGTGGCCTGGGCACAGGGTTGATCACCTTTTTGCAGGCCAGGCTGTTATCCGGAATTGAACTGGTCCTGGATGCCCTGGAGATCGATCGTTACCTGCCGGGCTGCCACCTGCTGATTACCGGTGAGGGGAAGCTAGATTTACAATCGACCTACGGGAAAGCTCCGGTTGGCATTGCCCGCAAAGCAAAAGAACACCGGGTCCCGGTCATCGCTCTAACAGGACAGCTGGAAGGCAACACCGAAAGCTTTCACCGGGAAGGAATTACGGCCTGTTTTGCCATCGCCAACGGCCCGCTGGACCTGGAAGAATCAATGCGCAAAGGCCCTGAACTGCTCAAAACAAAAACGGCCGAGCTGATCCGCATCTGGATTGCCGCCCGGGCCGTCAAATAAGGCTTTATAGTAACAGCTGTTAAGAAAACGTTACCATCAAAAACATATATTACGCACTGTTATTCCTCTTCAGGTTCTTCATCTTCTGCTTCATCTTCTTCATTTAAGTCTTCTATTACAAAATGTCTTTCACCATCTACTTCAATTTCATATTCTTCGATTACAGTTTCTCCTTCCAGGTCAATGGCCATTAGATCATAAGTATCGGGTTCGGCAAAGAAAAATTTGCTGATCCCGGCGGGGATGACCTCGTCTCCAAGCCAGTTTTCACCCCAGTCTTCACTCTCGGTCGGCGAAATATAAAGAAAGCCGATATCCACTTCGGTATCATTTGTCACCAGGATCGGAACTTTGTCTTCATTGCCTACTTCCATCCGGAAATCTTCACTAATATTCCGGGCCGCCGGAAGCACGAAATACTCAAAGGTCATGGGAATAACAGTATATTCCCCTTCTGGCAGAACAAAGGATACCGTTTCTCCCGGTTCGATTACTTCCTCGCCAAGTAAATCTTCACCCCACTCATCCATCCCGGTGCCGTAAAAAAGGGCGTAAGAAATAGTAATATCTTCTGTTTTGTTGGCCACTTCGATAGTAATCTCGTTTTCATTACCCTGGTCAAGATCATTGTTTCCACAACCAAACAGCAAAAACAGGCTGGAAATGCAGATCAAAACCGCTATTGTTTTCTTGACCATAAACAACCTCCGTTAATTATCGTCACAGTTAAAAATTTCGATACCGCAACTTTAGATTGGTATTAAGCAAAAAACAATCTCCCACTGTCTCATTAACGGGATCCCCCTTACCTTTGTCATTTTACCATATCCACTTGATTATTCAAGGCACATAAAATCAAACCGCCTCCGCAGCAAATCCCTGTAGTCCTTAAACAGCCCGTCATCATAGAGTATTCCTAAATAAACCGCCTAAATGATATAATCATATAAAATCCGGGATACCGCAAGCAACCACCCGGTCACCGGGGGAAGCTGGACCATAAATCAAGGATCTATTCATATTTTGATCATTTTTATTAATCAGGAACTGAACCGGGAGCTGATCTGACTTGATCCATAA
>PWFM01000117.1 GCA_003553895.1 Syntrophomonadaceae bacterium
CATTATATTTTCTGGTTCGTCTGGAATGATTTCAAAACACCGGGTCCCGATTTTTCGGGGATCAAATGGCACCGGCACGGCCATGAACCAGATTACCTGTATGGCACCAGGGAATGTGAAGAGATCATCGAACATATATGTGAGCGCCGGATGCCAGTGATCCTGGAAGAAGAATTTTCCCGCACCTTGATGATGGTCGAGAAATTTGACGGGAGGACAGTGACTATTATTCCTCACTTCGGGGGCTTGAACGGCGGTTACGGCAGGCTAAAAGAAACGGGTTTGTTTGATGACCCCACTGTATATGTGGACACCGCCCTGGCCGCTCCAGGTCAAATAGAAGACTTTGCCTCCACTTACGGTGTGGATAGAATTCTTTTCGGCAGTGATTTTCCCTTTGGCGATCCGGTGGATGAGTGTTTGAAAGTGAAAAATATTTTTACGGGAGAAGAGCGGCGAAAAGTGCTGGGTGAAAACCTGGTTAACCTGTTGGAAAGTTCCCGGACCGGTGATTGATTTTTTTTAGAAAACCTGGTGGCCTTTAGACGCTTTAACGCTAATAGATCACATCCAGAAGCTGCTGTGCTATAATATATTCCTGTTTCATCCAGTTGAAAATGCGATTTTGAAACTGTATAATACAAATTGAAGCTCCTAAAAAGAATAGTCAGTTTTACGCGGAGAGGTGGCTGAGCTGGTCGAAGGCGCTCGCCTGGAAAGCGAGTAGATGGGGCAAAACCCTGTCTCGAGGGTTCGAATCCCTCCCTCTCCGCCATATTTTTTAGTTTGGCCGTGCTAGACGGGGAGGTAGCGGTGCCCTGTACCCGCAATCCGCTATAGCGGGGTTTAATTCCTGCCCGCGGCCGTTCAGCTTTGGGGTCTGCTCCGTGCAAGTGGTGTGGAAGGCCTGGTCCCGTGCGGCGCAAACTCACGAACCCCGTCAGGTCCGGAAGGAAGCAGCGGTAAGTGAGACTTTGCGGGTGCCACGGGAGCGCCGGGCCGGAGCTAACTGCCCGGGAAGCGCCTGGAGGTGGCGGTCAACGGCAGGTGCACGGCCTATAATTATCATGAAGCAAAAAGGTAAATTCGCCCTATCTTTGATACCCGGCAAACCGGGTGTATTTGAGTTAAATCGCGATCAGCATGCTTGTCTATCTGCTTATGATATCGATTATATAATTCTTAACGAAGAGATAATCAACCAGGCCGCCGAACTTCTGAAACATTTTTATTTGATCAAGTGATTTTTAAGGAGTCTTAAAACGTGGCTTATTTGAGTCTTTATAGGCGCCATAGACCGCTTACTTTTACCGATATGTCCGGGCAGGATCATATAACGCGGACTTTGAGCAATGCCCTGAGCAGCGGCCGTCTCGCCCATGCTTATTTGTTCTGCGGTCCCCGCGGGACTGGTAAAACAACGGTGGCTAAAATCCTGGCCAGGGCCGTTAACTGTGAACAGTACCCGGTGTCTGAGCCTTGCGGTACCTGCGTGCCCTGCAGAAACATTGCCGCCGGAGTTTCTATGGATGTTATTGAAATGGATGCCGCTTCAAACCGTGGTATAGACGAAATTCGGGAACTTAGAGAAAGGACTCGTTACGCAAGCGGAGAGAACCGGTTTAAGGTCTATATCATCGATGAAGCCCATATGCTTACTGCGGAAGCCTGCAACGCTTTTCTGAAAACCCTTGAAGAACCACCGCCGAATGTTATTTTTATCCTGGCGACCACCGATCCATCCCGACTTCCTTCGACCATTGTTTCAAGGTGCCAGCGTTTTGATTTTCACCTCCTGACTGTAGATCAGATCAGGGATCGGATTGAGCATATCCTGGAACAGGAAAACCGCCAGTCAGACCTGGAAGCGGTGAATTTGATGGCCCGCCTGGCTGACGGATCCCTGCGCGATGCCCTGGGTATTCTGGAGCAGTGTTCCGCATACAGCGAGGAAAAAATTTCTGCCGAACATGTCCGTATTGTCACTGGGGCGACAAGAACTGAAACTATTGAAGCCCTGATCAGGGCCGCCGTGGAAAACGATCCTGATGAGGGCCTTAATATCATAGAACAGGTTGTCTACAGCGGCCGAGATCTGCAGCTGTTGCTGCGCGACTTAACTTTTGTTTTCGGCAGGTTGCTCTTACAAGGAGAAGGCGAAGCCGGTTTTAATGCGGGAAAAAGTCAGGGTTTTGAAAGTGTTCTCCAAAACTACCGCGGCAAAATAAAGCGGGAGTTAATCCTGGAAGCGGTAGAGCTGTTACACGAAACCGGCAATGAACTGCGGCATGCCCGCTTTCCTCAGTTCATCCTCGAAGTCTCGTTTATCCGATTGCTCAGGCTCCTGCACGGCCAACACCTGGAGGTACCTGCTGATGTTACTGAAGAAGCGGTCGTAGATCGGCAAGAAGAGCTTGCCCCAAAAAAATGGCCTCAAGAAGCAGTTGTTGCTCCTGCCGCTAAAGATAAAAGTCAAGGTGCAAAAAAGCCGGTTGAAGATACTTATGACACTGCTCCTACGCAGGAGGACGGGGTTGTTTCTACTGGCTCTTCATCAGGCACATCCCAATTGCCGGGTGAAGATGAAAACGGGGACCTTTCACCGGAAAGTGACCTTTTTGCCAGGCTGAAGGAGGATTGGCCTCGCATAATCCAGGAGGTTAAAAAAAAGCAGAAGAGCACAGCTGCCTGGCTTGAACCGGCCAGGTTGGAAGATTTACGGGGGCGTCTGGTTTGTATCAGTTATCCTCCCGAATATAACATTCACCAGCTGCGGATTATGGAGAGTAGCCATCGAAAGCTGGTGGAGGAGGTTTTGTCGGCTTTTTGCCATTTGCCGGTTAATCTTAAAGCTGAGTTTGAACAGGAGCAAGGTAAGGCCGAAACCACAGGATGGAGCAATGAAGGTAGTTTAACCGGCAAAATAAGTGAAAGCGATAGAGTAAAAGAATCTTCTCCTGAAGAAGGTTCCCCGGGCAAACGGTCCGATCTGGCAGATGAGACATCAGATTCACCCGGACCGGAGGCAGATAAAAAGAGCGGGGGCGGTTCTACAGGGGAGAGTAGCAAGAAAACAGCGCCGAGCGCTGAAGAAGCAATGCAGTTGTTCGGCGGCAAGTTAATTGATCCTGAATAATATGAACAGGAGGGTTATCGATGCCTAATGGCGGAATGTCGAAAATGATGAAGCAGCTGCAGAAGGCTCAGGCTGAAATGAGCCGAATGCAGGAAGAACTGGCTTCAAAAACCGTTGAAAGCTCAAGCGGTGGGGGTGCGGTCCGTGTAGTAGCCGACGGCCAGAAAAACCTGGTTTCCCTGCAAATTGACCCCGAAGCCCTGGGTGAAGACAACAAAGAAATGCTTGAAGATATGATCATTGCGGCTGTTAACGAGGCTTTTCAGAGGGTTGATGAAATGATCGCTTCTGAAATGCAAAAAATTACCGGCGGGATGAACCTGCCCCCGGGTATGTTTTAATACTGAGGAGGCTCTTCATAAACTCTGATGGTTTATCCCGGCGCTTTGAAAAAATTAGTGGAAGTCCTGTGTCGTTTTCCGGGTATTGGTCCCAAAACGGCCCAGAGACTGGCTTTTTTTTTGCTGGGGCGATCGAGGGAGGAAGTCGTAGCCATAGCCAGGGCCATGGTTGAAGCCAAGGACAGGTTGACTTTTTGCGGGGAATGCGGGAGCCTGGCCGAAGCCGATCAATGCGCTTACTGCAATGATTCCAAAAGGGACCGTTCCCTGATTTGCATTGTCCAGGAGCCCCGTGATGTCCTGGTCCTCGAGCAGACCGGAAAATACCGGGGCTTATATCATGTTCTGCACGGCGCTTTGTCTCCACTGGACGGTATTGGGCCGGAAGAGTTGAAACTGGACCAGCTGGTCCAACGTTTAGAAAAACTGGGAGTGCAAGAAGTGATCATCGCCACCAATCCTAATGTGGAAGGCGATGCCACTGCCGGCTACCTGGCACGGTTATTTCACCCGCTCTCTGTCAGGGTGACCCGGATTGCTTTCGGCCTGCCTGTTGGCGGAGATATTGAGTATGCTGACGAGCTGACCCTGAGCCGGGCCCTCGAAGGCCGCCGGGAAATTTGAAACTAATCGGTTTGTTTCTTCATCATTCCGTTTACGATGGTCGGCAAATGGGCGTAATCTTCGGTGGGCAGGTATGAAGGCGCTGCTTCGTCAAAGAGGATGTTTGCCGACGAAGAAACTTCTTCATCACCGGGCCATAACACGAAGCAGATCGGGACCCTGGGCAGAACAGGGATGACCATGCTGATGCCGCTCATTGATACCTCATAACCTCCAATGGTTGCCGCTGCTCTGCGGAACTGTTCGGGCTGGTCTGCAAATGTTTTTAAAAAAGGGTTAACAGCTCTTTTTTTAAATGGGTCGATATAGATGTCTCCACCGGGCAGGTGGCGATAGGCAATCCACCGCCCGGTGAGCGGTGTGCCGTCGGCTGTAACCAGGTAATGGAGTATAATGATGGCCAGGTACTGGGAGGCGGTATCGCCTTTCTTATCAGTGACCCGCCCGGAAGGGTGTTCGATTCGGTATTCCTGGTCAACAAAGGGCAAAATAATCAGGCGCTTGCCGCTGTCAAAATCGGCCCCTGCCCGCTCTGCGGTCAGGGCGGGGTCAAGCCCGGATAAGCTTTTAACGGCTTCTTCCTGGGTGACGTCCAGGTTCATGAAACTGCGCTTTTTGGTCATAGAAGGTCCTCCTCGATGAATTTGGCGATGGCCCTGTTAACTGCATCTGGTTGTTCCAGCATGGCCATATGGCCGGCCCCCTCGATTATTTCCAGGCGGCTTTGCGGTATATTTTCCTTTAAAAACTGGCTATATTTTACCGGGGTCAAGCTGTCTTCGCTGCCGCATATGATCAGTGTAGGGAGACTGATTTGGGAAAGATTTTCTCTAATGTCAAAATTGTCGCAGGCTGTTAAATCGGCCAGGTAAACTTCTGGCGCCGTATTTTTCATTTCCCGAAGGCCAAGGTTGACGAGCTCTTCGGAGGCACCCGGTGCGTAAAGGTATTCGATCATCGTTTCAGGGACCCGGCCCTGTTTTAGTTCTTCCAGGAAGGCGGGCAGAACACGCAGGCGGGCCCCGGTTCCGACCAGGATCAAGCCGTGTAGGTCTTCGGGGTGCTCCAGCGCATAGGCCATGGCAATAGCTCCTCCCAGAGAGTGCCCCGTAAGAATAAAGTTTTTTAGGCCAAAAGATTGAGAAAAAAGCTTTAGCCAGTCGCGGTACATGTATACATCGTCCAGAGGTGTATTATCTGAGCGACCATGACCGGGCAGATCGAAAGCAAGCGGTTTAACCGGCGGCGGCATGGCTTTTAACTGATAAAGCCAGTGGTGGTGTCCCCCGCCTGATCCGTGGCAGAAGAGCAGCGGTATCCCTTCTTTGTCCTGATTGCCGGCGAAGTAAACCATATTACCGTCTAATTCCAGGTAGGGCATAGCATCAATCCCTCCTCCGGTTGCTTTCCCGGATCACGAGCGAATGGTTTCATATTACTGGTTCGTGGTTGCTGTTGTTATATCCTGCCGCCGGGTGGCAATCAGGCTGTTTTTGTCACTTTTACTCTTTATAAGTGGTTTTCGCGCGCTGTTGACACTACCGGGGGCGTTTGTTATGATTACTTAAATTACCTGCTAAATTCAATTATAAACAAAACAGCGGGAGGAGAAGAAATTGCAGTCTGACAGATTTGGATGGGAAGGGCTTACTTTTGATGATGTTTTGCTGGTTCCGGCTAAATCGAAGGTGCAACCCCGTGATGTTGATATTTCTACCCAATTAACCAGGACCATAAAACTAAATCTCCCGTTGCTATCGGCAAGTATGGATACGGTTACCGAGGCCAGGATGGCGATTGGGATTGCCCGTGAAGGCGGGATCGGAGTAATACATCGCAATATGACCTATGAAAAACAGGCTGAAGAGGTTGACAAGGTTAAGCGTTCGGAACACGGAGTTATCACCAACCCCTTTCGGCTTTCTCCTGACAATACTCTCAATGATGCCGCCTCTCTAATGGAGCGTTACCGGATTTCCGGAGTCCCCGTCACTGTAGGCGAAAAACTGGTAGGCATCATAACCAACCGCGATCTCCGTTTCGAGGAAGACTATACCCGTGCCATTGGTGAGGCGATGACCAGTAAAGAGCTGGTTACAGCGCCCGAAGGGACCACCCTTGCGGAAGCCCAGGAAATATTACGGCACCACAAGATTGAAAAACTGCCCATTGTGGACAAACAGTTTAATCTAAAAGGTTTAATCACCATTAAGGATATTGAAAAAACGATCCAGTACCCCAGGGCCTCAAAAGACCTAAACGGTCGTCTGCTTGCGGCAGCGGCAGTTGGAGTCGGGCGCGATGCTTTGATCAGGGCGGAAGCCCTTGTAGAAGCGGGTGTAGATCTGATCGTAGTAGATTCAGCTCACGGGCATTCCCAACCGGTTTTAGATACGGTCAAAGAAATTAAAACTAAGTTTCCAGATATACAGATCATGGGTGGGAACATTGCGACGGCTGAAGGAGCCCGGGATTTGATCAATGCCGGCTCAGATGTTGTTAAAGTTGGGGTAGGACCGGGATCTATCTGCACGACCAGGGTAATTGCCGGAATCGGTGTGCCGCAAATCACAGCTATATCTGAAGCTTATCAGGTGGGGCGTGAATATAATATTCCGATCATTGCCGATGGCGGGATCAAGTTTTCCGGAGATATAACCAAGGCTATCGCTGCCGGGGCTTCGGCGGTTATGGTGGGAAGCCTTTTAGCCGGAACCGAAGAAAGTCCCGGTGAATTTGAAATCTTTCAGGGCCGAAGTTACAAAGTCTACCGGGGAATGGGTTCGTTAGGGGCTATGAAAGAGGGTTCGCGAGATCGTTACTTCCAGGAATATGAACAAAAACTGGTCCCTGAAGGAATCGAAGGCCGGGTTCCGTTCCGGGGTACAATAGGGGACATGGCTTTTCAAATGGCTGGAGGACTGCGGGCTGGCATGGGTTACTGCGGGGTTACCAGCATAGAAGAACTGCAGCAGAACACCCGGTTTATCAGGATTTCCGGTGCCTCACTGAAGGAAAGCCATCCCCACGGGGTCCAGATAACCAAGGAAGCGCCCAACTACAGTTTCTAAACTGTTTTGCAAAATATATCTGCCCGGAAGCCGCAGGCCGGCATTGCCTGCGGTTTTTTAGTTTTAAACCGGCCAAACCACCTCTTTATCCCTTCGCCAAACGGGGGTATAATGAATAATATCGGGCGTAATGATATATAATAAGGGATGGCAGTCATAAATATAACAGTAATTGGGTAATGAGGTGTTTAAATCGCGTGGATTGCTCGTATCGCTGGAAGGGATTGACGGTTGCGGCAAATCGACACAGGTTGAGTTACTGCATTCCAGGCTGGAGCAAAGCAGGATCATCTACCTGTCAGTTCGCGAACCCGGTGGTACTGCAGTGGGAGAAGGCATCAGGCAAACGCTTTTGCAAACCAGCTATGCATTGAGTGCTGAAACGGAGCTTTTGCTCTATATGGCGGCGCGCTCCGAGTTATGCAGGCAGGTTATTATTCCGACCTTGCTACAGGGCAGGATGGTGCTCTGTGACCGTTTTACCGACTCTACCCTTGCGTACCAGGGCTATGGAGGAGGCGTGGACCTGCTCTGGATAGATCAGCTTAACAGGAAAGTAACCGGGGGCCGGCTGCCGGATCTGACTTTTTTGCTGGATCTTCCTGTAGAAAAAGCGGCTGCGAGGCGCGGGAACAATCCGGATCGCATGGAAAAGAAAGATCTGCGCTTTCACAGTCGGGTGCGAGAAGGCTACCTGGACATTGCTCGCCGCAACCCGGAAAGAGTAGTAGTCCTGGACGCCGACGTTACTGAGGAAGAACTGTGCTCTGAGTTGTGGCGAACACTTGTGCCCCACCTGGTAGGGCTGGCCGAAATGAGGAAAGGTCATGAGTTTTAGCAACCTGGTTGGCCAGGACAAACTAAGGCTTATCCTGGCGCGTTTGTTAAATGATAACCGATTAAGCCATGCTGTTTTATTGACCGGTCCTGCCGGCTGCGGTAAAAAGAGTTGGGGCGAAGCCCTGGCCTGCTCTTTGCTTTGCAGCGAACCGGTGCAGGGCGAAGCCTGCGGGTACTGTCTTTCCTGCCGCCAGTTTGCAGGCGGTAATCATCCAGAATATTACGTTATGGAGCCGGATAAGCAGAGAATTAAAATTGAGCAGGTCCGGGTAATGCGCTCCGGATTTCATCTTCTTGGCGGAAGAAAGGTTTGCCTGATAAAACAGGCTGAAAGCATGACGGCTGAGGCATCTTCATCATTGCTCAAAGTCCTTGAAGATCCTCCGGTAGGACTTTATTTTATCTTGTTGGCCGAGCAACCGCAGCAGCTTTTTGAAACCATCCTTTCCAGGTGCCAGCGCTACAACCTTCAACCTTTGAGCCGGGTAGAAATGAAGGCTCTTCTGGCGGATAAAAAGGGTTTAAGAGGGGATAAGGCTTCCATGCTGGCTCGGCTCAGCAGGGGCATTCCAGGCTATGCTTTTGAGCTGGCGGAAGACCAAGAATTTGATCGTCGTCGCGAGGAAGCGGAGAACCTCGCCCTTAGCCTATTAGCGGGAGAAGACTCCGCCTATCACCTCCTGGACCAAGCCGCTTCAATGGCTGAAAGAGAGGATTTACTCTCTTTCCTGGATCTGCTGTGTTACTCCTTCCGTGACGGGTTGATTATGAAACTATGCCGGAACGAGCAGTTATTAATTGATCCTGCCCGCCCTTCCTTGGGGGAGGGAACAGCAACCGTAAAGGAGTTGGAGGAAATAATATATCTCATAAGCCAAACTATTTATGAACTGACAGCAACAAATGTCAACCGCCGTTTGTTGCTTGAAAAGACGCTTATTTTGGCGCAAAGGGGGCTTATTCAATGCCGAAAATAGTGGGAGTCAGGTTTAAAAATGCCGGCAAGACTTACTATTTTGAACCTGGTTCAAATAAATTAGATAAAGGTGACTATGCTATTGTAGAAACAGCAAGGGGGAAAGAAATTGGTGAGATTGTCATCCCGGAAAAAGATGTTCCCGATGAAGACCTCGTTTATCCTCTAAAAAAAGTGCTTAGAAAGGCAACGGATGCTGATTTTGTCCAGGCTGAAGAAAATGAAAAAAAAGAGACTGCCGCATTTACCAAATGCCAGCAAAAGATAAAAGAACACGGCCTGGACATGAAACTGGTAGGGGTGGAATTTACATTTGATCGAAACAAGATTATCTTCTATTTTACCTCCGAAGAAAGGGTGGATTTTAGAGAACTGGTTAAAGATTTAGCCTCGATTTTTAAAACCCGGATTGAACTTCGTCAAATTGGGGTACGTGATGAGGCCAAGATTAAAGGAGGCATCGGACCCTGCGGGAGGCCTTTTTGCTGCAGTACATTTCTGGAAGCTTTTGAGCCGGTCTCGATCCGTATGGCCAAGGGACAGAATTTGTCCCTGAATCCAACCAAGATATCAGGGGTTTGCGGGCGCTTGATGTGCTGCCTGCGTTTCGAGGCCAGCAGTTATGAAGATGCCCGTTCTCAAATGCCGAAGCAGGGCCAGACTGTAATAACGCCTGATGGTGAAGGAAGAGTGCAAGAAGTGGACAAGAAAAAGAAATCGGTGGTAGTCAAGCTGCAGGAGTCGGGCTATACAAGAACATTTCCGTGGGAAGAAATTGATATGGCCTAAGAGCGAGGTTATCAGATTAAAAAAGGGCGGTCAGCTTGTGACCCCCCTTGGCAAACTGTAAAAAGAGTTTTATCCTGGCTTCTCACTCTTTAGCCAGTTGATCTATGCATTCGTGGCAAACGATTCGATTCCCAAAATGTTTGACATTATCAGCGTTGCCGCAGAATAAGCAGGCCGGTTCATATTTTTTTAGAATGATCCTGTCGGAATCAACATAAATTTCCAGCGCGTCTTTTACTTCTATGCCCAGGGTCCGTCTTAATTCTATCGGGATGACTACTCTGCCCAATTCATCTACTTTTCTCACTATTCCCGTCGATTTCAAGAGCATTTCCTCCTTTTCATAATAATGAGGCAACTTCGGTTCGGCTATTATACCAGTAATTTACATGGTAAGTCAATAGTTATTTTCCCATTTTACTCAGCTTTACAAAAATATTACATGTATGTGTATTCTTTGGTA
>PWFM01000171.1 GCA_003553895.1 Syntrophomonadaceae bacterium
TATCCTCTTTGCCGCCAGCTATGCCTTCATCTCCAGGCGTCTCTGGCCCGTGGACTACCCCTTGAAAACAATCGCCGTCCTTTTGGGCGTCCCCCTCGGAGCGGTGGCCGCTATTAGCCTGGTTGCCTTCTTCGGCCCTTCGATCGCCCTTAATTTAGCCCTGAAGCTGTTGATCCTGGCCCTGACGGGGGCGCTGATCCTGGCCGTCACCTGCCGGGCCGAACAGATCAGCCTGCTTGAGCTCAAGCAGGCGGCGAAAAGGCTGTTTAAAGCAAGAAGAAACGTTTAAAAGAGGCACTTTACCATCTGATCGCAGGGGTAATAAGAATTCTTCAGTCTAAAACCGGGTAAAGTATTTAAGCTGTGGACTTTTATGAAAGCGGTTTCAATATTAGTTTGACATATTTTTAAAAAATATTTATAATATATTAACTAAAATATGTGAAAGGGGTTTCATATATTTCTTGTTTTAAAATATTGCCGGGGAGGAGATGCCTTTTAAAAGAGCTTGATGGCCGGATGACCTGGATCTAGAGTGGAGATGACACCTTATTATTAAGCTTGAACTCAGGGAAAAGAGGGATAATCCTTATGGAAGAAAGGCTCGAGCAAGATAATGGATTGAACACTCAGGGTAACAAGCTAAGCACAAAAAGAAAAGTTGGTTACGGCATCGGAGAGATTGCCCTTAATTTTTTGGTGGCCGGTATTTCCAACTACCTGCTCTTCTTCTACACTGATGTTTTTGGCATAACCGCCGGGGCGGCCGGTTTGCTGATGCTGATGGGCCGGTTCTGGGACGCAGCAAATGACCCGATTATGGGGATAATAGGCGATCGCACCCAGACCAGGTGGGGCAAGTACCGACCCTACATCTTGTTTGCTTCCGGTCCGGTAGTTGTCCTGACCATATTAACATTTACCACCCCCAACCTCAGCCCGGCCGGAAAACTGGCCTGGGCTTATATAACCTATTTTGGCTGGTGCACTGCTTTTACAGCAATTGCTGTTCCCTACAATGCCTTGATGGCCAACCTGACTACCGATTCTCAAGAACGCAGTTCACTGGGCGCAGTAAAGACGATTTTTGCTGTTGTCGGTTCAATGTTGATTGTCGTTCTGGCCAAACCGATGACAGAATCGCTGGGCGCCACCCTGCAAAGCGGCTATACAATAACTTTTACCATCTTTGGCGTGCTGGCCTTCATAATCTTTATTATCTGCTTTTTATCTGTGCGGGAAGAAAAGGGTATAACTGAAGAAAAGGTAACAAAGTTTTTTAACAAGGAACAGTTTGGGGCCCTGATCAATAACCGTCCCTTGATTGCCATCATTGTTTTTTTCCTGTTATTCCAGGTGGCATTCAGTCTTTTTCGCACCATTGAACTCTACTATTTTACCCACTACCTGAATCGCGGCGATTTATTTTCCGTGGCTTTACTGTCGGCCCATTTGTTTGCCATCGCCGGAATGGCTATTATGCCTTTTTGTGTTAAGAGGTTTGATAAAAAGAAGGCTTCGCTTTACGGCGGCGCAATCGGCTCTGTCTTTTTCCTTATAATGTACCTGATTCCGGGTAATGTGCCGGTAGCTTTAGTGAGCATTTCCCTGAGCTACTTTTTTGTCTCGGTTACCTATGCCCTGTTCTTTGGCATTGTTCCCGACACCGTGGAATTCGCGCAGTGGAAAAGTGATATTCGGGTTGCCGGCTTGATCTTTTCCGTGTTTACATTTACGCAAAAGCTGGGCATGGCCATTGCGGCGGGTATGGCCGGCTGGATACTCGAATTTGTCGGGTATGTTGCCGATGAGACGCAGACAACTTTCACCCTGCAGGGCATTCTTTTAATGCGGACAATTATTCCTATGGCCCTGCTTTTGCTGGGGATGCTGTTCTTTTACCTGTTCTATGATCTAAGCCGGGATAAACACCAGCAGATCCTTGACGAATTGAAAGCCAGGTAAAGATAACAGAGCCTTGATGTGCGAAATCAGTTGATAACACCGGGGTTTGAAGGGGGCAATAATATCATGGCTGTTTATAATTATTCGGCAGAATCTTTGCGTGAACACCTGCTTAATCTCTATGAAATATCCTGCCGGGCCGGCGGCCTCGATTCTGGTGTGCGTTTAAACGAAGCTGGAGCGGCAGTGGCCGAGTACATCCATGATCACCTCCAGCAGGCCGGGCTCAGTAATGTCCGCAAGCAGTATTTTAACACTGACCGCTGGTGGCCTGAGGAATACTCGCTGGTTGCTGAAAGTGAGGGGCAAAGCAAACCTTTAACGGCATTTCCCTTGTGGTACACCAGGGAAATAGCTGATACCGCTTTGGAACTAGTAGATGTGGGCTACGGCACCGCGGGCGAAATGCGGTTCAAGCAGCTAAAAGGCAAGGCGGCCCTGCTGCGTATGAGACGGATATTTCATTTTATACCGACTTTCGAGCGAACCGGGGCCCTGGCCAGGCTGGTAAAAAAAGGGGCGACAGCGGTGATCGTGATTAACGAGCTGCATGATGTGCCGGGCGGGATGCTGGCCATCAGCCACAAAGAGGTGCTGGCTTGTGAGGGCAGAGGGATACCTCTTTTTCAGTTGCCGGGTTTTTGTATTGGAAAAACTGACGGCCGGCGTCTTTTGGATGGCCTGGCCGGGGGTAAAATCAAAGTAAGGATGCATCTGAAAACATCGCTGGGCGAGGGCAGCGCCTGTAACATTATCGGCGAGTTGCCCGGCAACAACGAGTCCCGGGAGGTCATCGTAGTTGGCGGTCACTACGACACCTGGTTTGGTGGAGCCCTGGACAACCTCGCTTCCCAGGGAGGGCTCATTGAGCTGGCCCGCCATTTTGCTTCTATACCCCTGGCTGAAAGACCGCGAAAAATAATCTTTGCCGCTATTTTCGGCCACGAGTACGGCAACCAGGGCCACATAGCCTTGGCCAGGGAGCTTAATGCTATTAAAGACCGGATTACCTGCTTTTACGACCTGGACGGGTCGGGGTCAACCGGGTGGGAAGTAGATCACAACGACCGTATTTTCGAGACCGGGTACAACGATGTTTGCGGTATTGTTTCTTCCAGCAATGCCCTTGCCAAACTGGCCTACCAGTATCTATATGAGCAGGATCAGTTCAGCATCCATTTTTTTGATAATGCGCAAATTGCCGACCTCGACGGACCCCTGTCTGAGCTGGGGACGCCGACCCTGCTTTTGATCAGCAAGCACCTGTTTTACCATACCCCCCTTGACACGCCTGATCGCATACCGCCTGAACTGGTCTTTCGGCGCATGGAAGTCAACCGGAAAATAATTAATGAACTGCTTGCTTCCCTGCCAGGTTATTATATAGCCACGAATACCAACCCCTATCGTGATGAGATCCCGGGTATTCCGCCGCTGCAGGACTTAGAATCTGAAGAGTTGCCAGTTAATCCGAGACCATGGGTAGATGGACCGCCGAAAGATTTAATGTTTGATGTGATCCCGACCGTGGCCAGAATATTTTCTCCTGTTATAGTATGGCGTAGCCATTTTGTGAGTGAAGGTATCGCCAGAATTTCCGATATCAGGTGGTCTTTCGGCAACCTGCTGGAAAAACTTTTGCCTAAAACGCGCACGGGGCCGGCAACAGGAACAATCTATTTGACACCGGGAGAAAAAACGATCCGCATGACGATAACCGACAGGCATGGCCGAGAGAGTTGGGTTGAAAGAACAATCAAGGTAACATGGTAATATGCCTGTCAACGCCCTTTGTCCTGAGAACGGAACGCTGAAGACTCTGAAGGAGGTCAGTTGTGATGGCGCAAATAAATGGTAAGCTTTCAGAAAACCCGGCCCGGCTGCTGCAAAAACTGATTCGTTTCAATACCACAAATCCGCCCGGTAACGAAACAGATTGCATCAAGTTTATTTATAGCCTGCTAAAAGAAGCAGGTCTTGAGCCGGTCATGCTGGGCAAAGTTCCTGAACGGCAAAACCTCGTAGTCAGATTGCCCGGAAAAAAAGATGCGGCTCCATTATTCATGTATGGACATGCCGATGTAGTAACGGCCGCTAACCAGGAATGGCAACATCCCCCCTTTGAAGGGGTCATCGATGAAGAGTTTGTATGGGGAAGAGGGGCCCTGGACATGAAGGGCGGCCTGACCATGATGCTTTCAGCTTTATTGCGAGCCTGGCATGAAGGGGTGACCCCGCCTGGAGATATCATCTTCGCGGTCGTCTGCGATGAAGAAAATGGCGGAGTTTATGGAGCTAAGTACCTGACAGAAGAACACCCGGATCTTTTTCGCGGCGTTAAATATGCCATCGGTGAAATGGGAGGATTTACCCTGCACCTGGGCAAAAAGCGTTTTTATCCGATCATGATTTCTGAAAAACAAAGGTGTTCGTTTAAATTAACGGTTACCGGCCCGGGAGGCCATGGCTCCCTGCCCGTCCGGGGCGGCGCCGCGGCTAAACTGGCCAAGATCCTTGAAAGGCTGGATAAAAAGCGGTTACCTGTTCAAATCACGCCGCCCGTTAAGATGACCATCGAAGCGCTGGGCCAGAATATGGCTTTTCCGGCAAGCCTGATTTTCCGACTTTTGCTTAAACCGTCCCTGACAGACCGGCTTCTGGCTTTGCTCGGTGACAAAGGCAAATTTTTTGATCCGCTGTTGCATAATACCGTTAGTCCCACCATTATCCGGGGCGGCGATATGATCAACGTAATCCCGGGTGAAATTACGGTGGAACTGGACGGGCGGCTGCTGCCGGGCTTAGACAAAGGAGAAATGATTGCCCAAATGCAAGACCTGATCGGCAGTGAAGCCGACCTGGCGGTAACCTATTTTTCACCCGGGCCAGCAGAAGTTAACATGGGCCTCTTTGAGACACTGTCGGATATATTGCGCGAATCTGACCCGGTTGCAATTCCAATACCATTTGTCGGTATAGGGGTGTCAGATGCCCGCTTTTTCTGCAGGCTGGGAATTCAAACTTACGGGTTTACACCCATGATTTTGCCAAAAGAGATAGACTTTTCCCGGCTTATTCACGGCGCTAATGAACGGATTCCGCTCGAGGCCTTGACATTTGGCGTTAACTCTATCTATAAATTAATTACTCAATCAGCTTTCTGAGCGCTTTTCGAGATCGGCTTGTGAAATTTTTTTCCAAGGAGATATCAATGGCTACCATATACGATGTGGCAAAAAGGGCCGGTGTATCCATAACTACAGTTTCCCGGGTAATCAATAATTACCCCAATGTAAAAGAAACGACCAGGCAGCATGTCCTGAGTGTTTTAAAAGAGATGTCTTACATCCCAAATGCTAATGCCGGTAACCTTGTGCGCAAATTGACCTCAACCATTGCGGTGCTGGTGCCTGATATTACAAATTCATTTTTTACCACCCTGGTCAGGGGTATTGAGGACAAGGCCAATGAAAGAGAACTGTCAGTGATCCTGGGAAACACCGATGAAGAAGCGGCCAAGGAAAAACTCTATATTAATAAATTTTTGGAGCGTCGGTTCGATGGCTTGATCATCGTCCCGGTGGAAAGCCGGGGCAAAAACCTTAAAGCAGTGCAGAAACAGAACCTGCCCCTGGTTATAGCCGACCGCGATGTAGAAGGTATTAATACAGATTTCGTCAGCTCGGACAACTGGCTGGGAGCCCAACTGTTGGCCCAACATCTCCTGGAGCTGGGCCACCGGGATATAGCCCTAATTTCAGGCCCCCTTGAAATATCGGTTTTCCGGGAAAGGGCACAGGGCTTTAAGATGGTTTTAAACGATAATAATATTTCCATACAAGATGAACTGTTTCTATACGGCCCCAAACCGAGCAAACAGGTGGGATATGAGCTTACCCGTAAACTTCTGGCTTCGGATGCAACGCCGACAGCCATCTTTGCCGGAAACAATTCACTGGCGATCGGGGTGGTCCTGGCCCTGCAGCAAGCCGGGATCAAGGTGCCCCGGGATATATCTGTGACTTGTTTTGACGACAACGATTCCAGCTCTACCCTTGATCCCTTTTTTACATCGGTGATTCAGCCTGCTTACATGATCGGCTATATGGCGGCAGAATTATTGTTGAAACGCCTGAAAAATAACGGGGATACAAACCCGACCCGGTTGATACTGAAGCCGGAACTGATCACCAGGCATTCAACAGCGTCCCCGGCCTCAAGTAGCTGAAATTGTATCAATAAAGAGGCTGAGCAGTTCACCTGTTAGAGCCCTGCGCTATGGTCAAATATTCTTGCTGAAAGGATTTTTGCTATGACTAAGAACAACCTTGAATACAACTGGCAAAACAGGTATCCCGGTCCTTTGCCGAAAATTGGGATCAGGCCGGTTATTGACGGCCGGCGGCGGGGGGTTCGGGAGTCCCTGGAAGGACAAACCTTCCGGATGGCTCAGAATGCAGCCCGCTTCTTGTCGGATAACCTGAAATACCATAACGGGCAACCGGTGGAATGTGTAATTGCCGACACCTGCATTGGCGGGGCAACCGAAGCGGCCCAGGCAGCAGCAAAGTTTGCCAGGGAGGGAGTGGGTCTTTCCCTTACAGTCACTCCCTGCTGGTGTTATGGAGCTGAAACAATGGATTTAGAGCCCCACCTGCCAAAAGCAGTTTGGGGGTTTAACGGCACAGAGCGCCCGGGAGCAGTATACCTGTCGGCGGTGCTGGCGGCTCATGACCAAAAAGGGCTTCCGGCCTTTGGTATATACGGCCGGAATGTCCAGGATAGCGACGATCAGACAATCCCCGACGATGTTCAGTCTAAACTGCTCAAGTTTGCCCGGGCCGGCCTTGCTGCAGCCCAGATGCGGGGCAAGTCATACCTGGCTATGGGCGGGGTATCGATGGGTATTGCCGGTTCCATTGTCGATCCCGCTTTTCTTGAGGATTACCTGGACCTGCGCTATGAAATGGTCGATATGTCCGAATTCACAAGGAGAATCGAAGAAGAAATTTTCGATCCCGACGAGTTCCGGTTGGCAGAAAAGTGGGTCAAGCTTAAGTGCCGGGAGGGGGCCAATTTAAACCCGCCGCAGCTCCAGGTTTCCGAAGAAAAAAAGTTGCAGGATTGGCAAACTGTTATCAAAATGACCTTGATCGCCCGTGATTTGATGAATGGTAATCAGCGACTGGCCGAACTTGGTTATCCTGAAGAAGCGCTCGGCCACAATGCCATTCTTTCCGGATTTCAGGGGCAAAGACAATGGACTGATCATTTCCCCAATGGTGATTTCATGGAGACAATGTTGAACTCTTCTTTTGATTGGAACGGCCGCAGGCAGCCTTATCTGATTGCGACTGAAAACGATTACTTGAACGGTGTATCCATGCTCTTCGGTCATCTTATAACCAACACAGCCCAGATATTTGCCGATGTCCGCACCTACTGGCATCCGGCAGCGGTTAAGAGAGTTACCGGAATTGAACCTTCGGGCATGGCAGAAAATGGTTTTATTCACCTGATCAACTCCGGTTCGATTTGCCTGGACGGTTGCGGCCGGCAGTCCAGAGCAGGGCAGCCGGCAATTAAGCCTTTTTGGGAAATTGAGGAATCTGAAGTGGAAGATTGCCTGGCTGCAGCCAGTTTCCGTTACGCGAGCCTGGAATATTTCCGCGGAGGCGGATATTCCACAGAACTGGTAACCAATGGGGGCATGCCGGTGACTATGTCCAGGGTAAACCTGGTAAAAGGGTTGGGGCCTGTTTTGCAGATAGCGGAAGGTTATACCGTTAACCTGCCTCCTGCTATAGAGAAGCCGCTGATCGAACGCACTGATCCGACCTGGCCAACCACCTGGTTTGTGCCCACACTTAGCGGCAGAGGAGCATTTGTAGATGTTTACTCGGTTATGAATAACTGGGGGGCTAATCATAGCGCACTCAGTTATGGACACATCGGCGCGGAGCTAATTACCCTTGCCGCTATTTTACGGATACCGGTGGCCATGCACAACGTGGCGGAAGCAAAAATTTTCAGGCCAAAAGCCTGGGCCTCATTTGGTACTGAAGCTCTTGAAAGCGCTGACTTCAGGGCCTGCTCCGCTTACGGTCCGCTATATGGCTAAGCGCTTAGAATTAAAACTTAAACTGAGGGAGGCGCCGTCATGAGTGAGGAAAAACTTGTCCTGGGGCTTGATTTTGGCACAGATTCTGTACGGTCCGTTGTGGTCAATACCGGGACCGGACAGGAAGAGGCTGTAGCTGCTGCCGGTTATCCGCGCTGGTTGGCCGGCAAATACTGCGATCCTGCTCAGTACTGCTTCAGGCAGCACCCCCTTGATTATTGCGAAGCGCTCGAGACAGCAGTGACAGAATGTCTCAGTCAGCTGCCATCCGGCGCCGCCGGTATGATCACCGCTATCGGCATTGATACTACCGGTTCTACACCCTGTGCTGTTGACCGAAAGGGGATGCCGCTGGCCCTTTACGACCAGTTTGCCGAGAACTCCAATGCTATGTTTGTGCTCTGGAAAGATCACAGCGCTGTTGACGAAGCAGAGCTGATTAATGAAACATCAAAACAGTGGGGTGGCATTGACTACACAAGCTACTCGGGAGGCATATATTCAGCTGAATGGTTCTGGTCGAAAATCCTATATATTCTCAAGGCAGATCAAGCAGTAGGTGAGAGCGCTTTCTCATGGGTGGAAATGTGCGACTGGCTGCCGGCCTTGCTCACTGGCCATACCGATCCCCTGGCTATAAAGCGTAGCAGGTGTGCCGCCGGTCATAAGGCCATGTGGCATGAAGAATGGGGCGGGCTGCCCTCGCATGAATTTTTATCACTGTTAGATCCCCGTCTTTCCATACTGAAACCCAATCTCTACAGGGTAACCGAAACAGCGGATAGCCCGGCAGGAAAACTTTCTGCAGAATGGGCGAAAAAGCTTGGATTAAACACCACGACAACCGTTGCTGTTGGAACGCTTGATGCCCACGCCGGCGCTATTGGCGGCGGAATTGAACCGGGAGTAATGGTTAAAATTATGGGCACATCTACCTGCGATATAATTGTTTCGCCCTACGAAATGCTGGAAGGAAAGATCATTGACGGTATTTGTGGCCAGGTTGACGGGTCTGTTATTCCCGGCTTACTGGGGCTGGAAGCGGGCCAATCGGCTTTTGGTGATGTTTATAGCTGGTTTAGAGATCTCCTGGCCTGGCCGCTGAAAGAAATTGTTAGGTGCTCAAGCAGTCAACCCCCTGAAATTGCAGCCGAAGTTAGTGATGAGGCAGAAAATATGATCCTGGAAAAGCTTTCTGAGGCAGCAGCCGATTTGGAAACCGGCAGTGAATCATTGCTGGCCTTAGACTGGTTAAATGGAAGACGGACCCCTTACGCCAACCAGCGCTTAAAAGGAGCGATTACCGGTTTGACCCTCGGCACAAGCGCTCCCGCCTTTTTCCGGGCCCTGGTTGAAGCAACGGCCTTCGGCTCCAAGGCGATTATCGATCACTTAAAGAAGCAGGGAGTTGCGGTGAATGAAGTGGCTGCCCTGGGCGGGATTGCAAAAAAGAGCAGCCTGGTAATGCAAATAACTGCTGATGTTTTAAATATGCCCATCAATGTCGTGCGCTCCGAGCAGGCCTGCGCTTTGGGAGCGGCAATGTGCGGCGCGGTAGCCTCGGGTATCTTTAAAGATGTTAACCAGGCCCGGGAAAAGATGCGCAGCGGATATAGCGAAGTCTACCGGCCCAGGCCTGTTCAGGCCGGCCGCTACCAGGAGATTTATGCTGATTACCAGAAACTGGCCGGGATAATTGAAAAACAGTGCAAATGGTATTGAGCAGTTAAGCAACTTTATTATAAGGGCATGCGCTCTTTATTCCATCCGGGCCAGGCAGGAGTTGATTTGGCGGGTGAATTCGCGCAAATCGGCAAGGTTTTGTTGCACTATTGAGTAGAGTTCTTCTGCAGTTACTTGATGA
>PWFM01000166.1 GCA_003553895.1 Syntrophomonadaceae bacterium
AAACCGGTCAGGTTTTGTTTCCGCAAGGTGGTTTTTGAAGAACGGCCCACAATGCGCAGGGTGAGGATGCTCCCGGCGATTATAAAAATGAACTTGATCCAGTTTTCATAAAAATGCCAGACCCAGTTGATTATTTCGGCAGCTGCCGGGGAGGCCTGCCCGGCATAGCCGAAATTTAGGCCGGCTATGCCGAGGGCCATGATAATATACGAAGCCAGGATTGCCTTCAGCAGCTTTATTTCTGTAGAATGATTGATATTTCTGCCGCCTTTTCTTTACGCTTAAACTGTTTTAATTTTCTTCAAGCCCGGATAAAACAGGATCACCTTGGCAACGACCAGTAAGATGATGGCGATTATGGTCGTTGCAATAACCGCCGGGTACTGACCGGCAAATTCGACCGGGGAAATATGTTTGATCAAGATTCCGGCGTACGCCCAGACGATAACCAGGCCGTAGGCGATATCCATATCGCGCCTCATCCTGGCGATGCCGATTGCTGCTCCTACCAGTAAGATGAGAACCATCCAAAATTGATCGGGAAGACCGAAACCGCCCCAGCCGATGCTGACCAGGAAGGTGGTCACGTTGGCTATGGTGGCTACAGTAATCCAGCCGAAATAGATGCTGAACGGCAGTCTGATGAAGCCTTTTTCTTTAAGCGAGAACTCTTCTTCGCTTAAACGAGTGGCAATCTGGATCAGGCAGATCAGCACCACGATCATTAATAGCAGGGACAGCCAGATCACGAAATTATGCCAGGCAATGATCCACAGGGCGTTGGCAACTGAGGAAATGGCAAAATAGATGCCGATCTTTTGAAACAGGTCGTTCCTGGCTGCACCGCGGTCTGCCTGGAAAAAGCCGAACTGGTACAGAACATAACCGGCTAAAAGCAGGTAGATCAGGCCCCAGATACTGAAGGTGATCGTTGCCGGTGCAAAGAGATCTGGATAGGCGTCGGAGACCTCTCCGGTAGTCACTCCATTAATGGGGATTGCATTGGCCAGTGCGTTAACAGTGACCATGATCAGGTAGGTAGCTGCTACAACAACTTTAATAATAAATCCCCTGTTTTTATCCATACTCATAACCTCCTTTAAGTAATATTGATTACTATAATTAAATCATATTTTGAATATAGTTGCAAAAATACTTCACTTTTTAATCATTTTCAATATAACGGGCATAGCTATTACTGTAAAGCTGTCTTAGCGGGACAGTTGGCATTTAGTTCCGCCTGTCAGCTGTGGTAATTGTTGCTTTCAAATCTGGAAGGTTATTTTACATCCTGGTGTTAAGTAACAGAGAGACAAAACGGTCCACGGCTTCTTGTTGATTTTCGCCTTTTTCCTGTGATTCAGAAAGGCATTCCAAAAAGAAGTTGGCCACGATCAGCTTGGTTACCCCTTCGAGCGCTGAGTGGACGGCGCTGAGCTGGGTTACTATGTCCTCGCATTCTTTGCCGTCTTCGATCATCCCGCGCACGGCTCTTATCTGCCCCTCCAGTCTCGCAAGGCGGTTGACCACCTTTGTTTTGGCTTCTTCATTGTTGGTTCGCATTTAGGCACACTCCTAAATAAAACTTTCGTAATGGATATTTTCTGCAGAAATACCTCTGGCAGTTAAAATTTCGGTCACTCCGCCTGCCATATCGGCAGTGCCGCAAATATAAACCCTGGTTTCTGGCGAAGGTTGGAGATCATTTAAAATATCAGTCACATATCCCCTTGCATACCGCTCTGTCCTGGGTCGGGAGAGGATCTTGTAATAATTAAAGCCATTATTATTTTCCGCCACTTTTTCAAAGTAATCGTCGTAAACCAGGTCTTCTTCGTAGCGGGCCCCGTAAAGCAGGGTAGCTTTCCTGTGGAAAGGATATTCATTGCGTTCAAAAAAGCTTTGTACGGTTGCTACGAAAGGAGTGATGCCAATTCCGTTGGCGATAAAGAGCAGCTCGCTACCGGTTGGATCAACGCGCAGTTCATTGCCCAGCGGCCCTTTCAAGTTTAGAGTATCACCTTCTTTGAAATTGTCAAAGATTAAGTTGGTCCCATAGCCGCCGGGCAGCTTTTTGATCGTTACTGTGATTTCGGAATTGTCCTGGTTGGATCCGGAAATGGTGTAGGCCCGGTACATATTTATGGCAGGCTCTACTTCAACCAGGATGAACTGGCCCGGGTCGTAAGACATCCGGTCGGGTTCTAACAGCTCAAAACTGATACGGCGGACATCGTCTTTCAAGATGGCAATTTCTTTGATCCGGACGCGATAATAACTTGCCTGCTCAAACCCCTCCAAAGAAACCTCTTTTTTTATTTCTTCAGCTTCATGCGGTTTTGCCATCTGCAGGATGCCGGCCGGGCAGTTATGAACACAGGTGTGACAGCGGATGCATGATTCGCCATCAAACTGCTGCTGGTTTTCTGAAAACTGCAGGTATGGTGAAAGCTGCATTGGGCAAACCCGGGCGCATTTGCCGCAGGAGTGGCAAAGTTCGGGATGACTGACGGTAACTCTTTCATCAGTATTTTTAGCCAGTCCCACCGCTTTTCCCAGCTTGTAAAAAAGGAGCTGCATTGTGCCCATGGGGCAGAACTGGCACCAGGTGCGTTCATTGATAGCCAATCCCAGAAGGCCCCCGGCTAATAGAACCATCAAGTAGGTGGTGGCGAAAACCAGCCCCAGACGTTCCAGGAATTCACCGCTGCCCAGGGTAGCGTATACCTCGATAAATCTACGGCTGAGGTTAAACATAAAAAAGACCAGTACGGCGGCTATGACTGGCTTGGAGCGAAGGAAGGCCGGGATTTTTGTGTGGCGGCTGACCGGGCCGATCAGGTTATCAAAAAAACTGCCGTGCGGGCAGAAGTTGCCGCACCAGTACTTACCTTTAAAGATACTGGTTCCCATCAGGGCTACCATGATGAAAGGGACCAGTAGCCCAAGTAGCGGTACGAACTGGCCCCCAATACCAATTAAGACGGTAAAAAGCCAGGCATACTTCCGGACCGGAGAAAAAGATCGCTCGGTCTTAATGTAGAATGGCGCTTGTTGATTGCTCTGCACAATAACACTCCTCCCACAACATAGAGGGACAATTTTTTTATGTGGTCCCTGTAAAATTAAAACTATTATTTCATAAATAAAACCCCCGGGGTGTGCTTTAAAAAATATTTTAACTTAGCACTGGTTGGCCTTGTAAATACCCCAGGGGGTATTTAAATTATAACTCTGATCCTTACTGCCGTCAAGTAGTAGGGAGTGTGTGTGTTCTGGTAGGGAGTGCGTGGAATGTATGACAATTGAAAGCCTGGTCTAATAAACATAAATAAATATAAAGTGTATTGAGCGGGGTAGCTATAAGGGGTTGTCCGCTTAAGATATAATAATGCCATAGTACTAACAGATTATGTGAAGGAGGAATTGTTGAATGGAGACCCAAGAGGTCCAGGTTGCCGGTAATAAACTGGTTTGTCCTGTTTGCAGCGGGACAAAATTTTGGGAGCGTAAAACTCAACTGAATACCAGGGGAGCAACTTTCTTTGGTGTTGATTGGGCAAACCGTAACGCTAATAATTATGTATGCGAAACCTGCAGCTATATGTTTTGGTTCCACAATTAATACTTTGAATTATAGTATAGCAGTAAGGGATCAGGTCTTGAATTTGTGACACAACATTTTGTGTATGCCGTAGAAAACTGATAATTCAAGACCTGACCCCATGGTGTGACCCCATGGTGATGACCCATGGCGTATATGGTTCATGGTTTGCATGGTTATGGTTGCGTGGTTGGGAGTTTTAGGGCAGGGCGGTTTAAAGGGGGCCTTAAACCGCCCTGTTTCTTTAGCGTAGAGTGAAGCCGTATTTCAGGGGATCCTCGGGGTTGATCATCAGGGTGCCCATGCCGGTTATATAAGCTTTTCCTTTAACCTGGGGGATTATGGCAGGAAAGTCGCCGACCCTGGTCAGGCCTTTGATGCAGCCTTCAAACAGAGCTCCGGTAATACTTTGATGATAAAATATATCACCAGGTTTAAGCAGTCCCCGTGCATGCAGGGACGCCATTCGGGCACAGGTTCCGGTGCCGCAGGGCGATCTATCCACCATGGCATGACCCAAAACAACAATATTTTTATGTGTATCTCCGGGGAAGTCGGGTCCTTTAACAAAAATAATGTCTTCAATGATATTTATATGCGGTTTTTCAGGATGTTCTATGTTTAATGTCTTGTTTGCTTCTTCCCTGATTGCAAGGCCGTATCGGATGAAGTCGGGGATATGGTTTTTGGAATGTGTCAATCCCAGCTCGTCCATTTCGACAATGACAAAAAAGTTTCCTCCAAAACCAATATCGATCATCACTGTGCGGTCTGCCAGCTCAATCGAGATGTCCCGCCGGTATAAAAAAGAAGGAATTCCTTCCAGGGTAGCCTCGCCGGCTTTGGTTCCGGTTGTTTCTACCTGTACGGTAACCAGGCCTGCGCCTGTTTCCACCACTACATCGGTTACAGGTTCTCTGGCCCTGACCAGGCCTGTTTCCACGGCAATGGTGGCGATGGCGATGGCTCCGTGGCCGCACATGTTATTGTAATAGGCACCATCAAAAAATACTATGCCTAAATCTGCATCCGGATGACAGGGGTCGACGACAACCGCCCCGTACATGTCATCATGGCCCCGCGGCTCTAAGACTACGGCTGTGCGGATGTAATCGTAATCGTTGATCATGTTGGATCTCTTTTCCAGCAGAGTGGCGCCTTTGAGGATTGGACCCCGCAAGATCAGGCGCAGAGGTTCTCCTCCAACATGGGCATCTATATAGTTTAAGATATATTCACTCAAGGCACTCTCTCCAGTTTAGTTAATTGGTCCTGATCTAGTTCATAATATTTATTGCATGAGCTTATCTCTTATCCAACTTAACAACTTTAACGGCGGAAAGTGTTGATTTCATTCATGTGTGGCTTTTGCCAGCTCCCCGCTAACTCTTTAAGCCACGGTTCCCGTGGCAAATCCTTCAATACTATCGACAACCCTTTGCAATTCCATTTTAGTATGGCTATCAAGTGGTTCCGGAGTGTATAGCTCAAGAAGGTGGTTCACCCTTTCGGTTAAGCGCTGATCATAGGTTATTTTGCCGTTTCTTTCCCAGGAGTAATATTTCTCACGGTTTAACAGCTTTGGTACCCAGAACTGGGACCGGAAATTTTGATAGGTGTGGGTTTCCCCAAGGAAATGGCCGCCGGGTCCCACATTGTCGATCACATCAACGGCAAGGGTTTCATCATCCACCCGAATTCCCTGCAGGATTTTACGAACGTAACTGATAATTTCATCGCCGAGAACCAGGCCCTCAAGTGAAGCGCACATCCCCGACTCCAGGTAACCTACATCATGGATCAGGTTGGCCCCGCTTAAAGCGGCGCTGTATATGGTCATAGCGTATTCTATTGCAGTCTGCATATCAATAGTTTTTGCATCACTGCAGCCGGCTGTGCTGAACATGGGCAGCCCAAGATAACGGATAAATTCTGCCAATCCGGCATGCATGAGGCAAAAGTCGGGAGAAGAGCCGTAGCAGTGGATCATGGTGCTCATATCCATATTGCTGGCTACGCCGCCGGCGATAAAAGGAGCTCCTTCGTTTTTCAACTGGTGAATAACCAGGCCGGCCAGGCTGTCGGCTGCAGCCATGACGATGACACCGGCTAACGAGGCGGGCGCGGTAGCATTACCTTGAACACCGGGGGTATAAATAATCGGCAGCTCTTTTTCCGCCATAAAAAGTAGCTTGTCAACCGCTTCGCGGGGATGCTTCAGGGGGGTGGCCGGTTCGGTATACAAAACTAATGACGGGTTATTTTTTAATTCTATAGCGCCACCGGCTACAATTTCACTCATTTCAACAATTGCGGCCAGGTTTTTCGCGTTAAAAGTCCAGGTAGCGATCGGCTTGGTAGTGTTTTCCAGCATGGCCTGAACTTCATGAACATCGGCCAGAGAAGGGGTTACGTCTGATATAGTAGCCAGGGACATACAGAAATCCATGCCCGGCAGCAATTCTACCAGGCTGGCTACGTGTTGAACATCTTGTTTGGTTACATTGCGTCGCTCCCCTGTTACCTGATCAATAAAATATGGTGTTGTTGGTCCGGGGCCGAAATAGGAGTTGCAACCCTCAAGCAAGAGCCTTCGCCGGCCGCTGCGATCAGAAAGCGTAATCCTGGAAGGAGCTGAATTAATAGCCTTGTTTAGCAGGCGAGAAGGGATCCAGACTCTTTCTTCCTCAATTCGACAGCCAGCCTGCCTTAAGAGGTCCCGGGCTTCCTGGTGGTAAACCTTGGTTCCGGTACGTTCCAACACTTCTTGCACAGCTGAGTAGATTCTTCTGCACTGGCTTTCAGAAAGAACCGAAAACTGGATCGACCCGTTATCAATCTTGTTGGTGGCACTGCACTGATCCCAATTCACTATAAGCCCTCCTTGTATTCTTATAATTGTTTTTATTCATTATTTTCCATTCCGAAGATAGTCATTAAGGGTATCTTTGTTCATTCCGCCGATTCCAAGGTAATCGAGGGTGTAACCGCTCTGGTAATAATCGGTTTCCATCATAGCGTTGGCCAAATTAATCATGGAGTCGATTACTGCGGTTTGCACCCCAAAAGTTTGCCCCAGCTGGTGATAAATATGGCAGCCCACAGGAATGTCTTCTGTGATGTAGCGATTGTTAATGTCATGAGGCCCGGTTCCATACTGGAGGTAATCTTGCTGCTCGAAGGGTATGGTATAATCAGGACCCATGTATTCTGCCCCGAGGATGCTTTCCCGGTGGAAAAACTGTTCACGGTCAAAGTGTTGAATGCCCACGCCGATAGCTCCGGCAATAGCTTTTTGTTCCAGGTAGAATGAGTACTGAACCCTGGCTATGGAGGGACAGTAGGCATGTGAGTAGATCGAAAAATCATACTTATCTGTGCCGTAAATGACCCCCCAGTTCTCCATGGCGCCCACTCCTAGGATTGTGCCCGGACAATGCAGGACCGGGTTGACGTTACTAAAACCGATATCAAGAACCGTATCTCCGGGATCTATGCCCCCGCAACTCGTAATCGAATCCATGGAGCCAAGATATTTAGCGCTCTCCAGGAACTTGTCTTGATCTGACATGGGCATGGCGGCTCCGCGCAGGGTGATGGCCCGGTAATAAGCCCTGATCCGGGGCAAAATCACCCCGCCCTTGATGTCGACCCGGCAGCCGTAAGGGGCGCTGGACCAGCCTCCGACTATAACGCGCTTCTTGCAGCCAGCTTCGCGCATCATTCTGCGCAGGAGCAAAGACCCATAATTGTCAGGGAAAATGTGAATGACCATGTCGTCTTCAAGGTGGGGAATCAATTCTTCAAAAAAGGCCCGGTGCCCGAAGGCCGGTGTTGCTACAACAATTAGGCCCGCACCCCGAATGGCTTCTGCTGGATTTTCAGTTACCATTTCCATCCGGGCGATCCCGCTACGTTCGAAGCTATGCAGGTTAAGCTGGTCTCCGTAAAACTTAATCCCCCTATCTTTTACTCCAAACAAGGTTTTTTTGGAAAAAGGATCCAGGTCGCATAAGCGGACCTTTGATCCCGCCAGGGCGCAATCTGCTGCCTGGGCTTTTCCCACCGCTCCTGCCCCCAGCACTGCCACCGCTTTGTCCTTTAGGTAGCTCATATCGGTCACTATAAAAACCCCCTACCGTAGTAAAATGTTTCACTTAATCTAGGCAGTTGCAAAAGCGGTGCCATATTTCAGCAGCTTCAGGGCGGAAATATTTGATCTTTACCTCAAAAATGGTTTAAAAACAGGGGTGAAAAGCCGGATAGCAAGAGGTTCATGACAGAATTCAGATCAAAAGAGCAAGAAAAAATTGCCTGAAAAATTATTTTCGCCACAGGTATATAGGCAGGAACAGGGGGTAATAAAGAGAATACTACAGCAGGAGCAATAAAATATTGCATTATTATGTCAGAGATGATGAGAGGGCTGTTTATGGGTGTAGATAGCTATTATGACCCGGAAAAAAATTCTTATTTGGCAGAACATAAATCAGAGCTGCTGAACTTTGCATTACACATGATCGAGGATGGCATCCACATTATTGATGACAGGGGCATAACCGTCTTCTATTCGAAAGCTTCGGAAAGGATCGAAAAAGAGAAGGCAGAAGACATAGTTGGCAAACACATCATGGAGACTTACCAGCTGAATGATGAAAGCAGCATTCTTCTAAAAGCTTTAAAAACAAGGGAACCGATTAGGAACCACCATAATAATTACCTGACCAAAAAGGGCTCAAAAGTTGATATTATCACCAATACCTTCCCAGTATTTGCCGGGAACCGCTTGATTGGCGCTGTTTCCATCAATACTGATATAACCAGTAATAAACAACTGGTGAACACAATTATCAATCTTCAAAAGCAGCTTTTTAAGAGCGCGTCCAAAAACGGGACCCGGTTCAGTTTCCAGGACATTGTCGGAATCAGCCCTGCTATTGAGAAAGCAATCCAGTTTGCCCGGAAAATTGCCGTGAACATGTCACCCCTGCTCATTTATGGGGAAACCGGGACCGGCAAAGAACTTTTTGCCCAAAGTATCCATAATTGCAGCCTGCAGTTTCGCGGCCCCTTTGTAGCCGTTAACTGTGCTGCCATACCGGCAACCCTGTTGGAAAGCGTGCTGTTCGGAACACAAAAGGGAGCTTTTACGGGTGCGGAAGATAAGGTGGGTTTGTTTGAGGAAGCCGATCAAGGAACCCTGTTCCTGGACGAAATTAGCGCTATGGACATATCCCTGCAAAGCAAGCTGCTGAGAGTCCTGGAATCAAAAACGATTCGCCGGTTGGGCGGAAAAAACGATATCAGTGTAAACCCGAGGATTATTAGCGCTATAAATATCGATCCCGCGGAGGCAATTAAAAAAAATTACCTGCGCCAGGATTTATACTATCGCCTGGCAGTTGTGACCCTGAACATTCCTCCCCTGCGGGAGCGCATGGCTGATATTCCGGTCCTGACCCGGTTTTTTATTGAGAACATTAATAAGGTCATGAACAAGGACGTAAAAGACATCTCGCCGGAAGTAGCGGATCTGTTTTGCCGGCACCACTGGCCGGGGAATGTGCGCGAACTTCAGCATGCTGTAGAACATGCCCTGAACTATGCCGATGAAATCGACGAAAACATTCAGCTTAGCCATATACCGCCCCACCTGCTGCAAAAATATGCAACAGGTTCGGCCAGAAGCAGCCGCTATGTGAACTCAGTTAAATCTACCGGCAATCTCAAGGAGCTTTTATGGCAGATAGAGACAAATATTATCCAGGAAACCATGCAGGAATGCGGCGGGAATATAACCCGGGCAGCAAATACCCTGGGCATGTCCCGCCAGAACCTTCAGCAGCGTTTAAAACGCCTCGGCATCAAGGGTGGTGCCGATTGACAGGGTAATGACCACAAGAATCAGGCGATGGTGTCCCGCACGTTTTGATAGTTTTTATGTTCCCCGCCGTCGATGATTTCCTTTAAGGCCTCTGTCACCTGCCAGACTTCATGAAAAGAGTTATAGAGGGCGATGGGAGCCAGGCGGATTATATCCGGTGACCGGAAATCGGGAATAATGCCCCGGTTTTTCAAAGCCTTAGTAATACTGGCTGCGCTGTTGTGCTCGACGGCCACATGCCCGCCCCGGCGTTTTGGATCTTTTGGAGTCCCGATGCGGTAGTTATAAGG
>PWFM01000186.1 GCA_003553895.1 Syntrophomonadaceae bacterium
CGTTCCTGCTCTTCTAAGTATTCCGGGCTGTCCTCTAAAACGATCGGGGGCCACCGTTCGGCCTCGACCCCGAATACTTCCCGGATAATTTCCAGGCGCTCATCCTGCTTCAGGATCTGGTACCAGATCCCGTCTTTGGTCTGCCCATCGCCCGGCAGGGTATAATAGTGGAGGTCCTTTGTGTCAAGGTCGCGGGCAAAATAAACCAGGGAAGCAATCTGGGTATAGTTGAGATCGGTTTCCACGTAATCATTATAAATCCGGTAGATCGCGGGCAGATCGGTAAGCTGACCCTCATCGCGCAGGTATACAAAGGTTTCCTCGAGCAGGCTCATCTGCCGCTTAATGCGGCCGTAATCCTGGTCTGTGGCATCGTCGCGGTACTGCATGTAGCGCAGATAGGTTTTGCCATCCATGACCTGCGGTCCCTCGGGCACCAAAACCCGGCCCACGTCCCAGTGCTTATCGTAAATAGTCTCCTCCACCTCGTAATAGATCCCGCCCACGGCATCGACCAGTTCGATCACCGAGTACATGTCCACGGAAACATAATAGTGTATCGGAATATCGCCCAGGGTGTGGCTGATCGTGTTCAGGGTGTATTTAATCCCGTCCCGGTGGCTGTCCTCGGAGTCGCCGTAGGTATAACCGAAAAAATAGGCGTGGTTGATCTTATCATAGAGACCGCTTATGCCGTAGATAGGAACGTAAGCATCGCGGGTAATCCGGACAACCGACACTTCCCCGGTGGCAAAATCGATCGAAAACACCCCCAAGGCATCGGGCCTGAACATATCCTCGCCCATTTTCTCCCGGCTCCAGCCGCGATCAAAACCAAGCAGGGCAATATTGACAATGCGATCAGAAAAAGCCTGGTCCACATCATAATTGTGCTCATCGGAGGCCTGATCCAGCAAGACGCGCTGCGGTTCCCGCACCTCCTCGTAGAGGTTGTAGGCATAGGCCCCCACACCGGCCAGCAGGAGCAGAAAAATAGCGGCGGCGGCCAGTAAATGCTTTTTCATACGCCGCTTTTTAAGATTCCTGCGCCTTTCCTGCCTGTCCCGGTGACTTTCTTCTTTCAGCTCAAACTCGTCATACCAGTGTGTTTCGCCGCTGCCCGGGGTACTGCCGGCAGGCTTTTTATTGGTTGATTGGTGTTTTTCTTGATCATGATCCCGATCTCCAACCATCAGCGCGAGCCTCCTTTAACGCCGGAAAAGATCAGGGCCGAACTGGGAAAAAGCCTAACCTTCAAAACCAGCATTTGCTGTACCTAAATTATAACATACCGGGGAGGTTTTCAACTTTCTTGCCGCTTAAAAAGCACTGGTCGCACCAGAGGTAGTCCCACTCCCCGAAACGGCCCATGGGCATGATTTCATTTTCTTTTAAGAAATTGAGCGCCACGCGGCGCTTAGCGGTCATCCCCTGATCGAAAACCACATTGGCATAGGGCAAAATCCGGCAGTCGGTTACGGCAATATCGGCCGGGGAGAGTAAACGCATCTTCTGGGCCGCTTCGATCACATGCTCCAGCAGGGCTTCCATTGAGAGTTCCAGGGGTTTGTGACGGGAAAAGTAAGTTTCGAATTGCAGCGAACTGCTTCCCGGCGGGACATTATCCGGCGATTTGCGGTAGGGGGCATGGACCCGGGCCGGCAATATATCGCGGTCGTAGATATAGAACCAGAGGTGGTCGCCGGCCTCAGGCGCCCTCAGGCCAAGCGAGACCAGGGCAATCGAGGTGGCCCAGAGGCCGGATGCCGCTTCCCGCACCCGTTTTGGCGCCCCCTCGATCATTTCAACCATCTCCGGCAGGGGCACGCTGCTGACCAGGTAGTCGTAATATTCCCTGCTCCCGTCCCGGCTTTCCACGAACTTCTGCTTCGGGACAATGCGGATCGCTTCCTTGCCGGTACGCAGATCCAGGTCCCGGACCAGCGGATCAAGAATGGTCCGGAAGCCGCCGCGGCGGGGATAGAACATTTCCGGGAGGTAGTAAGTAGCAGGGGTGCGCCCGGTCATGGCCCCGAACAGGACCTCTTCCAGGGAGGGACGGTAAAGCCGGTTGCCGATCCAGTCCGTGCTCAACTTTTCCGGGGGCACAGTCCAGTATTTTTCAGTATAGCGGGCCGGGAACCGCTCGGCGATCACTTTGCCGAACTGTTCATAAAGCCACTGCCTGTAGTCGCCGCCATCACTCCGGGCGGGACGCTCGACAAAGCTTTTGATGGCCTCCACCTTTTCTTCGGCCGGCAGGGGATAGAGGTTGTTCTGCACCGGGTGCTTCAACCAGCGCCCTTCCTCGTAGTTATAGGGCTCGGGGCGGTGGCTAATCAAATCTGTTTTTTGGAGCACTTCCCCGTAAGGGGCGTTGTTGCTGAAAGCGAAATGAACAGCGTTGTCGAAACGGTAACCGCCCTTATGAAAATGATCGAGCAGGCCCCCGTAGCGATCCCGCGCTTCCCATATGACTGCTTCCCGGCCGGCCCGCCTGGCGTGATAGGCGGCCGAAATGCCGGCCATGCCCCCGCCGAGTATTAAGATTTCGGCCATGTCAACCTCCCCACAGCTTCTTTGCTCAAACCCCGGGAGGCCTCCCGGTTAAACAGGGTTGGGATAGTTAAAAGCAAAATCCTGAGATCCATCAGGAGCGAATGGTCTGAAACATAATAAAGATCGTAGCGCAGTTTATCCCTGGTATTGGTAGCATAGTAACCCGCTACCTGGGCCAGGCCGGTAATGCCCGGTTTGACCAGATGCCGCAGGTTATACTCGGGCATCTCTTCCAGAAATATATTGACGAAGTAAGGGCGTTCCGGGCGGGGCCCGACAATGCTTAAATCGCCCCGCAGCACATTGTAAAGCTGAGGCAGCTCATCAAGGCGGGTAGCCCGCAGAAAACGGCCCACGGCGGTAACCCGGTCGTCTTCTTCTGTCGAAAAAACGGGCCCGCTTTCTTCTTCGGCATCATTAATCATGGTCCTGAACTTATAGAGGGTGAAGATGCGGTTCCTGAAGCCGACCCGGTCCTGGGCAAATATTACCGGGCCGGGCGAAGTCGCCTTGATCAGGAGGCTCAAAACCGGCAAAAGAAACAGCGCCGGGAGGACCATGAGCAGGGCCAGGGCTAGATCAAAAACGCGCTTGAACAGCAGGCGGCCAAAAGTGACCTGCATATCCCGGCATTCCACTACCGGGGTATCATGAACCTGGGTGATCATGCCCCTGGTCAGGATTATTTCGTACAAACCGGGGACGATAAAAACTTCCCGGCTCCGGTCAAAGCATTCCCGGATGATCCTGTTCTTTTGCTCCAGTTCCAGGGAACCGGTAATCATAACCGCATCGGCCCGGGGCAGCCATGCAGAAAATTCATCAACCTGGTCCGGCTTAATCACCTTGATCACTTCGAAAACCCCGCGGGGCAGGCACATCAGCTTTTCCAGGGCCTGCTCCACCTCTTCCGGGCTGCCGATAACAAGGAGCCTTTTCTGGCCGTGAATCCACAACTCCAGGCGCCAGTAAAGGACCCGCCAGCCGGTTAAAAGAGCCAGCTGGATCGCCGGCGCGGCCAGGAAAACACCCTGCTGGAAAACAAAAGCCCTGGTCCAAAAAGCAAAAAAGACGCTGAACAGGGCCAGGCCGATCACCCCGGTAATCAGTGAACGCACCACCGGCATCAACCCGCTCAGCTGGCGTGAATACAAACCCAGGCTGTTGAACAGCAAGGCTGTGGCCAGGGAAAGAAAGGGCAGCAGCAGGAACAGCGGCTCCAGCTGGAAACCCTGCAAATCGCCGGTGACAAAAACAAAGGCAAAATAAAAGCCCAGGTTGACCAGGGATATATCCACCAGGCCCACCAGCCATTTGGGGATACCCCCTGTTTTTACGTGACTACCGCTGCTGTCAAAACCCATTCTCTTTTCACTCCGCCTGTAAATGATCTTTAACTTCTTTACCGGGATAATAATATACTGTACTATTATTTCTTGGCAATTGCCTTTTTTTCCTGCCTTTTTCCAGGCCGTATTTGTTTACCCGGGTTTGACTATCCTTTCGTAGCGGGGCTCAAAAGGCCGGTAGCGGAACAGCCCGCGCCAGATCTGGAACAGGTTACCCAGGTAGACCAGGTAATAATACCATTTCTTGGCCGCCCCGATCCAGGCGGCCAGGGCCAGGTTAACCAGCAGGGGCAGCGGGGGCCAGATCAGGAAAAGCGGCGGTATGGCAACCAGGCCGGCCAAAACCAAGAAGGGGTAGGGGTAATGGCGGATAAAAGCAGGCAGCGTCCCGGCCCGGAAGCGGGCGGCCACTACCTGCCCGGCTCCGTAGAGGTTTTTACCCCGGTAGCGGGGCAAAAAATTAAGCTTCACCCTTTCTGCCAGGCTCAGGGCGGGGGCGTAGTGGTCAACCATGGGCAGGTCTACCGCCCTGATTGTCTTGCCCAGGGACCGGACCCGGCTGTAGAGGTCGATCTCTTCCAGCTGTAAAACTGCCGGGTTCCAGTTCCCGGCCTGCAAAACTATATCCCGGCAGTAGAGCACCGCCCCACCGTGGTAACCGGCCGGGCGGCCCCAGTCTTCAAGGAGGCCCATTTCTTTTGGAGCCAGGACCACGTAATCGCGCTTCTCGGCTACTTCACCTTTATGATCTAGGTACAGGTTGCGGGTCCGGCCCACGAACCCGGCCGTCCCGGGAGGGATTTTCCCTCCTTCATCTCCCCTGTTATCTTTCAATTGCTCCAGCAAAGAGATAAATTCAGGGCGCAAGATCATATCCCCGTCCAGGTAAAGGATCCACCGGCCGGCCGCCTCCCCGGTGCCGATAAAACGGCCCGTCCCGGGCCCGCACACAGAAGCTTCCGCCACCCGGTAAACCCTGGCCCCGGCTTCCAGGGCCAGGGTCACGCTTTCGTCGTCAGAGCATGAATCAACATAGATCCACTCCACGTCTTCGCCCCGGGGCAGAGACCGGAACAGCTGCGGCAGGTTCCGGGCCTCGTTCCTCCCGATCACCACCACCGACAACCAGGGCTTCCCGGGCAGTGAAAGCCTTTTTCCCCGGTCATGCCCTTCATTTGTTCCTGGATAATCTCCCACCTGTTTTTTCACCATCCAGTCCAATTTTTCCGGTGCCATCCGCTCGATTCTTCCGAAATGATCAGCTTTCTTCTGCCGCATTTATTTCGGCCATAAGCTCCTTGATTTGCCCGTAGCGGCTTCGCCAGCTGTGCCGCCGGGCCACCTCAATGCTGGACGCTTTTTCTTGCGGTCCGGCATCAAGGGCCTCTTTCAGAGCCGCTGTAAACTCATCCCGGTTCCTGTAGGGATAAAGAGGGCCCTTCATGCTGATCAGCTCCCGCATCGGCGGAGCGACCACCTGCAGACCGCAGGCCAGGTACTCATAATACTTGATCGGGTTTACCGCCTCGGTCAGCTCGTTCAGCCGAAAGGGGATTAAACCCAGGTCGGCGTGCTGCAGGTAAGCCGGGGCCAGATCATGGGCCCGGGAGCCGAGCCAGGTAATATTATTTTCTTCCAGCAGGGTTTTTAAACCCGGTTTTAAGCTTTCATCGGTCAGGGGACCGATCAACAGGAAATGGAGATTCTTCATGGTCAGGACCCCGTGGGCAAAAGTTTCTAGATCGAAGCGGGTATCAAGAGTCCCCAGGTAAACGGCCACCGGTTTGCCGTCAGCGGGAAAATCGTCCGGCCTGTTCGGCGCCGGCTCGAAAAAATGCTCCCCCACCCCGTTCGGCAGGTAATAAACATTTTCTGTTCGCACCTCCCGGACCCACTCGAAAAGCGACTGCGAGGTGGCCAGCACAAAATCGACCCGCCTGATCATTTCTTTCTGCAATTCCCCCACCCCCGGCGGGATGCGGCTGAACTTATCGAGGCGATCGGCTAAGCGGTAACAGCTCCGGCCGTGGGGAATCAGATCGAGCAGACTCAAGGCCACCGGCCCGGCGCACCAGAGCAGATCAGCCGGGTAAAATCCTCTGCTTTTTAACTGGTTTTTAAGCGGAGGCAGGCAAAAACGGTACTGGCTGCGCCCTGTATAGTTGCTGCGCAAAAAAGGGAGGTTGTAGTAAAAAAGGAGGCTGAAGGGCACCAGCCAGTCGATGCCGTCCACCCGGCGCCCCCCTTCCCGCCAGACCCGGATCCGGTGGCGGTTAAGGGCATCGAGCTTAAAGAAGTGCATGGGGCTCACCGCCGGCCCCAGCCACAGGCAGCCATGGCCTTCTTCCTTGAACAGGCGGATGTACTGGTGCGACCCGAGCGGGTCGGGCCGGTCGAGGTTGTGGGACTCGGCAAAAATTATTTTCATTAATTGTTAGTCTCCCTATTTCTAAAACGGTACAGGTATGGTATAGCGCTAACATGAACCAGGCCCGCCCTAAAAACATAAAGAATATCTCCACTATATTATAGCAAGGCCTGCCGTCTGTCCCCGGCACTTGAACTACCTGTAATAAAGTGTTGCCGCTGGTAGCCATTTTTGAAATCCAGTACTTGACCCGGCCTCACTTTTCCCTCCGTTCCAGGCCGTCCTTCATAAACAGGTTAACCGGAAAAGCGCGCTGCTCGATCAAGATACGCAAAGCTAAAATGGCCCCCACCAGGCCGATCAAAAAATAGAGGACATGCAAAAAAGCAACCACCCTCATTAGGAGTACCTGCACTACGATCCAGATCACCAGGGCCCAGGAAAAAACACTGCTAATATAACCCTGGCGCTTTGGAAAGTAAACGGTAGAAAAAGCGCTAAAGACATGACCAAGGCCGATCACTGTAAAAAGGATCAGCGAGGGGATAAAATAGTTTTCAAAAGGGCTTTGCTCAAGCAGGTCTACGGGTATGCCCAGCGGCTCTTCAGGATCAAGCATGCCGGCCAGGCCGCCACCAAGCGCCCCCACACCAACAAAAAGATGTAACCCCATCAAAAACTTGTACTTGGATTTCATATTTCACCTTGCCTCTTTCCCGGATCATCTGTGACTAATTTATCCCGTCTCCAATGTCAAGTAATTGTCACGATCACCAGGTGTGATAATTTTGCCCCGGGCCCGCCATCACTTTTTGGGCAGGGATGCTTTCAGGATGGCCCGCACGTCTTCTGGCCCGGCCGGACATAAGTTGTTGCCCGAGCGTTCGGGGGTGAACATCTGCTCGGCCAACTCGAGGGCCTGGTCCGCCTCCAGTTTGTATTCTTTCAGCAGTTCTCGTACCCCGATTTTTTCAAACAGCGCCTGCAGGCGCCGGGAAAGACCGCTGATCCCGTCGCATCCGGCCATCTCAGCGGCCATCTGCAGGCGGCCGTCATCATCCCTGGCATTGAAAGCCAGCAAAGCCGGCAGGGTAAAACCGCAGGCCAGGCCGTGGGGCACGTTCAAGTTTGCGGTAATCGGGTAGGACATAGAATGGGCCAGAGCTGTTTTAGTCACGCTGATGCAGACCCCGCCGCAAAAACTGCCGGTCTGCATCATGGCCCTTTTTTCCAGATCACGGGGGTTATCAACCAGCCCCGGCAGGGCCTTGAAAACCAGGTCGATGGCCCGGGCGGCATAGCTGATGCTAACCGGGCCGGCATTGCGGTTCCAAACCGATTCCAGGGCGTGGGAAAGGACATCCAGCCCCGTGATCACCGTCGTATCTACCGGCAAAGAGAGGGTTAGCTCCGGATCAAGCAGGGCCACATCCGGGAACAGGTCGGGGTGGGCCAGGGAATACTTTTTAGGGCTGCGCTCATCCCAGATGGTGGCAAAAGGAGTGGCTTCGCTGCCGGTGCCGGCTGTAGTCGGAACGGCGATCATGTAGAGGGGCGGGCTGTCCGGCAGGGGCGCCTCCCCGGCCAGGTGGTCCCGCAATGAAAACCCGCTATCGTCAAGGCCGAGCAGGTAACTCAGGGCTTTGGCCGTATCGAGCACGCTGCCCCCGCCCAGGCCAACCACAAAATCTATTTTCTGCTTCTGCAGGAAAGAACTGTGATTTTCAATAGAGGCGATATCGGGGTTGGGCCCCACCCGGTCCAGGATTGTCACCCTGCGGCCTTTAAACAGGTCCCTGACCCGCCCGGTGAGCCCCCTTTCCGTCGCTCCCGGGGTGGTGACCAGGAGAACTTCCTCCATCTCGCCGGGGGGCAGGTGGCCGGGCAGCTCACTGATTATTCCCGGGCCCGAAACAACCTGGACCGGGTTATAAAAAGACCACTTTTTAGCATAGCGCACCCTTACCCCTCCCCTCCGCCGCTCAGATAGTTTCGCACCTTTTCCAGGTCTTCCCGGTCATCTATCTCCATGCAAAACTCCTCTTTTAACTCCACCGGGTGCAGCTTCAGGGACGGCAGTAAGTTGTTCAAAGCATTCTCGGCATAAACCGTTAGCTCTCCCCTTTCCCGGAAGCGCTCCATCTCCTGCAGCCAGGCTGAAAATACTTCCCCGGACAGCCGGTAAAAAGGAATCAAGAAGGCGCAGTTATTCCCGAAAAGATCCACCCCGATTTTTTTGACCAGACCCTGTTCAAGTTCAGCCTTGAAGTCCTTTTCAGGCAGCTTGCTATGGGGGTTGATCAATACCGCGTCCCGGTGGCCCGAGGCCAGCAGTTTTTCCAGCACCGCGGGATCAAAAACCAGGTCCCCGTGCAAGACCACAATCCCCCCGGAAATTCTGGAGCCTATCTTTTCCCCGGCCAGGAGCAGGGAATAAATATAATTGGTTTTTTCATAAGCGGGGTTATTGACCGTCCTGACCCGCAGCCGCCCGGGGCTGCCGGCGGCATACTTTTTAATCTGTTCCTCAAAAGGCCCGGTGGTGATTAAAATATCTTCCAGGCCATATTTTGCAAGTATATTCAGCTGCCGGCCCAGGATAGTCTGGCCGCCTCCGATTTCAACCAGGCCCTTGGGCCGGTCTGCAGTCAGTTCGCCCATCCGCGAACCGGTTCCTGAATTTAAAATGATTACCCGGGTCATTTATAACTGCAACCTTTCTCCTGTTATTGTTTCTTCACGGCTTGATCGTAAAACAAAGCGTCCGGCTGACGATTTATGCGGATCGACAGCAGGCTCCGGCAAAATATCTTCCTCTTACAGGCAGATACCTGTCCGCCCGCTTATTATATCGAGCGCTCAGAAACGCTGTAAAAACTGCATAAATTCTTTTTTGTTTTCCTCAGGGGTGCTTTTAGGGCGGCCCAGGTCGCTTCTGGCCCCCCTGCGGATCCTGATTTCAAGCAGGGAAGGCCCCCTTTGCGCCTTGATGGCTTCCAGGCCCTCCCGCAGCTCCCGCTCGTCGCCGGCCCGCAGGGCCAGCCGGTAGCCGCAGGCTTCAGCCGCGCCCCGGATATCGATCTGAAAGCCGGCCGTGGCCTGCCCGCCCACCGAATCGTGGGCGCTGTTATTAAAAACCAGGTGCCGGAAATTTTCAGCGCCGCTAACGGCATTGATGGCCAGGGCGCCCATATGCATGATCACCGCCCCGTCGCCGTCCAAACAGTAGACCCTGCGCTGCGGCCGGTCTAAAGCGATCCCGAGGGCCACCTGGGAAGCGTGGCCCATGGAACCGACATTTAAAAAATCGCGGCCGTGCCCTTCGCCCTTTGCCTTCCTGTATTCATAAATCTCCCGGGAGAG
>PWFM01000010.1 GCA_003553895.1 Syntrophomonadaceae bacterium
TTGCGGTCCTTTTTTGATATTATTAAGTTTAAAACTACTGGGAGAAAGGTGGACATCATTGAATAAAAAACAAGAGCTGTACAAAAAAGCTGCCGAAAAGATTAAACGGGACGACATGGTCAAACTCTTAAAAGAACTGATTACCATTAAGAGCCCCTTTTTTTCAGAAACGGAAATAATCGAATTTTTGCGGGGCCGCCTCTCTTATTACAACCGCCTGCAAACCGAGGTTCACCGCTACGAAGAAAATAAAGTGACCGGGTTCAAAGGAGAAAACTTAATAGTCCGCCTGACTGGAAAAGGCACAGGTCCGCGGATGCTTCTCAATGCCCATGTTGATACTGTTCCCCTTTGTGACGGATGGACGGTCGATCCTTTTGCCGGTGTAGAAAAAGATGGCCGGGTTTACGGGTTGGGGGCCCTTGACATGAAGGCGGGAGTGGTTATTTGCATCTTTTTGCTGGAAGCGCTGGTTGAAGCGGACATCGAACTCTCCGGGGACATTGTATTTACCGCCGTCAGTGACGAGGAAGGCCCTTTTGGCCTGGGAACACACTATACTATTCTAGACGGCATTGTTGACGGCTGTGACTGTGCTGTAATTACCGAACCTTCCGGTCCCTTTGCCCCGGGGACGGAAAAATTTCCCTGTGTGGCCCTGGGGGGAAGAGGTACCGCCGTTTACTTTGTTAGGGTCAGGGGCAGATCCGCCCACGGCGCTAACCCTGAGAAAGGTTGTAACGCCGTAGAGGATGCGGCCAGAATAATTACTGCTTTAACAGAAAGGCTGGATCTGGGCTCCCATCCTCTGCTCGGCGAGGGGACAATATGTATTACCAATCTGCGTGGTGGCGATAAGTACCTGCTTGTTCCAGAGGAGGCCAGCTTCACCATCTACCGTCACACCGTGGAAGGAGACGCCGATGGGGCTTTAAAAGAAGTTAAAGAAATCATTGAATCATTAAACCTGGAAAGCGAAGTGGAGGTAAAATTACGTGATCTGCCTCACCCGGAAACTTTTTTCCGGCCCTGGACGGTCAGTGAGGATAATCTACTGGTCAATTCCTTAAAAAAAAGCAGTGAAGAGATCCTGGGCAAAGAGCTGCTAACCACTTATTTCCGCTCTGAATCTGATGCCAACCATATCGCTAACAGGTTGAAGATACCGACAGTCCTGTTCGGTCCGGACGGAGCGAACTACCATGCTCCCGATGAATACGTGGATATTGACAGCATGGTTGATTCCACGCGGGTTCTTTTACATACTCTTGTGGATCTGCTTTATTGACCGGGCGATCTCGATCGCCATGTGGATTAAAGCTGTTTTTATAAATTAAGGGAGCCTGCTCTCTAAGATAATGGGTATCAGGCGGTATTCAGGCTGTGGTAAAAAAAATAGGCATTTTATAAAGGATAGGCAGACTGGAAAGACTTCATCCCATCATTTTTTTATTTTAACTTGTTGGAAAGTTTCTATGGTGGGTTGATGATAAATTGAAAGAGGGTTATAATATCTGAAATACTTCTTGTTTTACCCGGGACATGTATTTATGTTACAAATATGGAAATTAATTCTGTTTGTGTGGTGTAGATGTTAATTGAGAGGGGTGAGGCCGGAATAGCTGCTTTATAATTATTTGCAGGGGCTCGACATAAGAAAAAAGGAGTGTTCAATGACAATGTTTAATCGTAAAAGCTATGTATTTTTCGTGTTGATGCTTATTGCTTTAATGTTTGTTTTTGTAGGTTGTGAAGCTCCGGAAGAAGAACCGGAAGTTGAAGCGGAAGAGCCGGAAGAAGAAGTGGAAGAAGCCGAGCCTGAGGGCGACGGCAGCCTGCAGAGAGTACTCGATGCCGGTGAACTGGTTGTAGTGGGCAGCGGTGGATACCCGCCATTTAACTTCTACGGGGAAGATGATCCCGATACTCCGATCGGGTTTGATGTTGATACCGCAAAAGCAATTGCCGAGCGATTGGGTGTTGACCTGGTTTATGAAACTTCTGACTGGGACGGCCTGCCCGACGGTTTAAGGGCCGGGCGCTATGACGCTATCCTGGGCAGCATGGCTGACACTGAAGCACGCCGTGAAATCGTCAGCTTCACCATCCCTTACTACTACTCCGGCGCGCAGTTGATTGTGCGCGAAGATTCGGGCATTGAAGGCCCGGACGACGTAGAAGGTCTCGATATCGGGGTAATCACCGGGGAAACTTATGTTGACGATGCCATAAACCTCGGCGCTAACGATATCCATTACGCCGAAGTTAATACTATTCTTCTCGAGGTGCGGGGAGGCAGGATTGATGGCATGATCACCGATCGCCTTGTTGCTCTCAGGGGGATAAACGAAATTGCCGGCGGTGATGAGTTGATGATGGCCGGTGAACTGATCCGGACTGAAAACGTAGCCGTCGCATTTCGTCAGGAAGACAATGAGTTGAGGGAGAAGGTCTCAGAAATTCTTGAAGAACTGCATGATGACGGGACCATGACCGAGATAAGCATGGATTGGCACGGTATTGATATAACCAAGCCATAATAATATGCGGGTACGGGCCTTGCGGCCCGTACCCGCATATTACAGGCTTATTTCCCTGCTCTGCAATACTGGTTTAAGTTGATAAGTAATAGAAACGAGAGATTACTCACCTAAGATGGTATTTCGGCAATTGGTGTCTGTTAAGGAGTTGAGTTGATGATAGATCTGCCCTGGGATTTTACGGCAATACCAAGATTTTTCCCCGGTTTTTACGCAGCTGCCTTGCTTACTTTACAGATCACTTTTTTTGGCATTCTCGTCGGCCTGGTCCTGGGACTGGTAACCGGCTTAATGAGGCTTTCGAAGAATCCACTTTTTAATACGCCGGCCAAAGCCTATATCTGGGTAATTCGCGGCACCCCACTCTTATTGCAGTTAATGATTATTTATTACGGACTGATTGACCTGGTCAGTATTGATAGAATGCCGGCAGCGATCATCGGTCTGGGAGTGCATAATGGAGCATATATAGCCGAGATTTTCCGAGGCGCTATCCAATCTGTGGAAAGGGGGCAGCGGGAAGCGGCCCTTTCCCTGGGGATGACGGAATCTCAGGCCATGCGCAGGATTATTTTACCCCAGGCTTTTAAACGTTCTGTGCCCCCGCTGGGTAACCAGTTTATTATTGCCCTGAAAGACTCATCGCTGGCCAGCGCTATAGCGGTGCGGGAGCTGCTGCTGCGGGCCCGCCAGATGGGTTCTTCAACCCTGATGATGCTGGAAATGCTGATGATCGTGGGCATTTATTACCTGATGATGACTACTGTCCTCAATCTATTGATGGGCAGGATTGAGAAACGCCTCGAGGTCAGCGATTACAAAGATTAAAGGTGTGATTCTGCAGATGATCAAAATTAGGGGTTTGAATAAGTGGTTTGGCGATCTCCATGTTCTGAAAGACATCGACATGGATGTATCGCCAAAAGAAGTGGTAGTGGTAATCGGCGCCAGCGGTTCAGGAAAAAGCACCCTGCTCCGATGTTTAAACTTCCTTGAATTTGCCCAGAAAGGGAATATTTATATTGACGGTGTCGAAGCCAATGCAAAAAGCAAAAACTTGCATACCGTCAGGGCTGATGTTGGCATGGTATTTCAGCACTTCAACCTTTTTCCGCACCGGACGGTGATGGGCAATGTAATTGAAGGCCTGACCCAGGTTAAACGGATATCCTCCAAAGAGGCTGTTGAACAGGGGGAAGACCTTTTAAAAAAAGTGGGCCTTTCAGATAAAGCCGATGTTTACCCGGCCATGCTGTCCGGCGGACAGAAACAGAGGGTGGCTATAGCCAGAGCCCTGGCTATGAAGCCCAAGATTATGCTTTTTGATGAGCCGACTTCGGCCCTTGATCCGGAGCTTGTCGGTGAGGTTTTACAGGTTATGAAAACTCTGGCCCTGGAAGGGATGACCATGATGGTGGTCAGCCATGAAATGGGTTTTGCCCGGGAAGTTGGCGATCGGGTTGTTTACATGGACGAGGGGTCTATTATTGAAGAAGGACCACCCAGTGTAATTTACAGTAATCCAAAAAATGAACGCACAAAAGCTTTCCTGGGCCAAATCCTGTAGCATGTTCTGGCGCTTGCTTTTGTTATTATTTTAAATATGTTATGATCATATTTGTCCGGTTACCGGTGAAAACTGGCTTTCCGGGCAATATTTTTTGTGAGGATCTATTATGGGGGCTTCAATGCAGCAATTAATGGCGGATAAAAGAACAATACTGGCAGATATTTCGCTTGTTTTTGTGGCCCTCTTCTGGGGCTCCAATTTTGTTATTATCAAGCAGGCCCTGGATATAATCCATCCCTTTACATACATGGGGATCAGGTTTATCATAGCAGCACTTTTACTGGCCCCCTTTTTTTGGAAGCGCCTGGTCCGGGCTTCGGCCCGGGATTATCTGGATGGTTGTTTGATCGGACTGTTTTTGTTTGGTGGTTTTGCTTTTCAGACTGTGGGCCTCCTTTACACTACACCGGCCAACTCCGGTTTCATCACCAATACTGCCGTGATTATCGTGCCCTTTTTATATTTTTTAGTTGCGAAGCGTTCACCGGGTTGGTGGGCTTACGTGGGAGGCATGCTGGCTGCTTCCGGCCTATACCTGCTTTCGGCCAATGAGGTGGCAGGGCTCGGGCTGGGAGATGCTTTGACCCTTGTTTGCGCCTTCCTGTTTGCCGCCCATATTATAGCGATCGGTATGTTCGTAAGGCGCAGTGATGCCATTGTGCTGGCCGTAACCCAGATTGCTTTTACCGGGGTGGCCAGTATGAGCGTTGCTTTTATCTTTGAGCCTACCGAGCTTATGTTCCATCAACCCCCGGCAATCTGGGGCGCTATTTTATACGCTGTAGTTTTCTGTACCATCGGAGCCTTCGTAACTCAGACCTTTGCCCAGCGTTATACGCCGCCGACCCATGCTTCATTGATTCTCTCTCTGGAGGCGGCTTTTGCCGGACTGTTTTCCTACTTGTTCTGGGATGAAATATTTACCCTGCAAAAACTGGTTGGAGCGGTTCTGATTCTGGCCGGCATACTAACTACGGAAATGCGGTCGGTCCTGGTGGCAAAAATATCCGCACGCCGGGCTGCGCTGGCCAGGCGGGGCGCTCCGCCATTAGAATAATCCTTAAGCTGTGTTAAGATGATCTAACAAGGCCTCATCGAGAGCTTTATCAAAATTGCCAGGTTTCAGGTTTAATTAAAAAAGCTGGGATATTTAAACAATGGATTAAATAAATTTGTTGGAGGGGCCGGGTGACAGCTTTAAAAGGATCCACATCTGAATCTTTGAACAAGGCGCTGCGGATACGCTGGATTATGTGGCTGTTCCTCGTATCTCTGCACCTGATCACAAATTTTCACCGGGTTTCCTTTAACGTGGTTGCCGGATTGTTGACGGCTGAATTTAACTTGACCGGGGCCGGTTTAGGCAACCTGGCGGCAGCCTACACTTATACTTACCTGGTCATGCAGCTTCCCGGCGGGGCCATGGTCGACCGCCTCGGTCCGCGGCGAATAGCTTTCCTGACTGCTGCGGCCATGGCGGCCGGTTCTGTCATAATTGGCCTTTCACCTGGCGCCGCCCTGGTTTTTGCCGGACGTCTGCTGATCGGTTTCGGCGGTTCGGTAATCCTGATTAATGTATTCAAGTTCCAGGCTTCATGGTTTAAGCCCACCGAGTTTGCCACCGTGTCGGGACTGGCTCTTTTCATCAGCAGCAGCGGCACTCTCCTTGCCTCAACACCATTAAGCATCTCGGTGAATATGATTGGCTGGCGAGGTTCATTCATCCTGGCCGGAGTAATTACCGCCCTGGTAGCCATAGCCTGTGTTCGGATTATCCGCGACAGGCCCGGGGAGCACTGTCGGGCTGTGGATGGCAGCAGTGATTACCAGCTTGATGGGGAACCCTCCGGTCCTGAGGGAGGGCCGCTTTTCAGGGCGCTTCCTGAGATCCTGAAGAATGGACGACTCTGGATCCTTTTTTTAATAAACACTGGTATTTACGGGGGATTCATCGTTTTTTCCGGGACCTGGGGCGTATCTTACCTGGTCCATGTTTATGGTATGGATGTCCGGGAGGCATCATTTTTTATTATACCCGCCTTTGTCGGTTATATGATCGGTGCTCCGGCGTTCGGGTTTATTTCCGACCGGATCGGTTCGCGTAAAAAACCGGCGGCAGTCTCATTTATATTATTTTGCCTGGCCTGGGGAACCATTGCTGCCTGGCCCGGCCTTTTGCCCCTGCCTTTGCTTTATGTGGTCAGCTTCTTGATCGGTTTTGGCACCCCCGCCAACGTCCTCACTTTTTCCATGGCCCGTGAGGCCAGTCCCCCGGGTTACACCGGTCTGGTTACGGCCATGGTTAACATGGGAGTGTTTGCTGGAATGGCCATCCTGCAGCCCCTTTTTGGTTATATTCTGGATTTGGGCTGGGAAGGAGTGGTAATAGAAGGGGCCCGAATCTATCCCCTTGCAGCTTACCGGCTCGGATTTCTGATTTGTTTCCTTTTTGGCCTGATGGCCCTGGCGGCAACTCTAGTTTACAGGGAAAACAAGGGATAAAAAAGAAACAGCTGCCTATACGAACTCTGGCAAAGACAGGGTTGATTAAGCGTCGGTTCAGATTAAAATGAAAGCGTTTATATTAAAAGGGTTTCTCCCTCGGGAGAAACCCTTGCAACCTATAAAGATACTGTCCAGGAACCTGTTACTGCTTAATTATCAATTAAACCCTGCTCGACAAGGAAATCCCAGGCAACGTCTTCGGGATCTTCTTCATCAACGGCTGTCCTCAGGTTAAGTTCAATCTGGGTTTCCAGGTCCAGTAGGGAAGAAAGTTCCCTCAGGATATCTTCCAGCTCGGGGTTAGCTTCCAGGACTTCTCTCCGGATGGTAGGAGCGGCATTGTAGGCGGGGAAAAATTCAAGATCGTCATCCAAAATATAAAGGTCATACTTGATAATCCGGCCTTCAGTGGCGTCTCCTACACCGATCAGGGCTTCGCCCTGTTCAACCGCCCTGTAAGCCAGGCCCAGCTCCACTTCTACCACATCGGCAAATTCGAAGTCATAATGATCCTGGAAGGGGATCATGCCGTCGTCACGCTCTACCCATTCAGCCGGGGTGGCAATGCTCCCGTATGATCCGTCTCCTTCTTCACGGGCATATGCGGCCAGGTCGGAAAGGGGTTCCCAGCCATATTCCTCCTGGGTTTCGCTGGTTACAAATAAGACGAAAGTGTTGTTGGCCGGAACATAATCGAGCCACTTGATGTCGTTCTCTTCCAGGTCGTAATCATGGATAATCTGGAAGGTTTCCGCTTCGTCGCCGGGCAGCTCCTCAGCATCGTAACCCATGACGTTCATGAGGCCGGTTCCGGTATATTCCCAGTAAAGATCAATTTCTCCCGCTTCCAGGGCGGGGCGGATCACCGCAACTTCTCCCAGCCCGATTTCATTTACCACGTCGTAACCACGGTCTTCAAGCAGATAATAAGTCATCCAGCCCTGGGTAAGAGCTTCCGGGAAAGTTTTGGAGCTTACCACAACCCTGCCTTCTTCAACTTCTTCGTCGGCTTCACAGCCGATCATGGCTGTAGCCATTAGTCCCAGGACCAAAACCAGGAGTCCGAAGATCATTAACTTTTTCATGTTTTAATACCCCCTAAAAAATAAAATTTTAAAAAAGATTATTTGACGTTGCTTTCTCCACTTCTTATTAATCACCTCCATTACGGTTCAGGATATTTATACAAAGCTCTTATGTTAACTATTTCCGCTTTACATTTTCATATGCGGCGGGGTCAACATGGAATCGATCAAGGTTAAAATCCGGTCTAAAACTATGGCAATTGCCGCAATGATCAGGGTGCCGGCCACGATCAGTTCAGCCCTGAAAAAGTCAATTCCCGCAAAAATTACTGCTCCCATCCCGCCGCCTCCGACCAGGGCTCCCAGGGCGGCGGTGCCGGAGGTGAGTACCACAGAGATCTTCACACCGGCCATGACCACCGGCATACTCAGAGGTATTTCTACTTTTGTAAGCATCTCCCATTCAGACATGCCCACCCCGCGGGCTGCTTCCTTTATTTCCTGGGGAACGCCCTTCAGCCCGGCCAGGGTGTTGCGGGCAATTGGCAGGAGGGCATAAATGGTAAGGGCAAACAGGGCCGGCTCACGTCCCAGGCCCAGAAATGGAAAAAAAACGGCAATGATGGCCAGGGGCGGTATGGTCTGCCCCATATTGAAAAAAGTCATCACCCGGTCCGTATATTTCATGAAACGGCGCCTCGTCAGCATGACGGCCACCGGAAAAGCGATCAGGAAAGCTATGGCCACCGGGATCAATACCAGCTGTAAATGGACCAGGGCATGCGGCGGGGAGCGGTCAATCAGGGCGCTTATAAATCTTTCCATTTCAAAATCCATCAGGCATCACCACTTAACTTGTTAATGAGCTTTTTGATATCCTCCCAGCAGATGGTCCCGATTACTTCTTCCCCGTCGCGAACGCCCACAATATCGGAATCCTTCTTCATCATGGTTTCGAGGGCCCTTTGGACGGGATCGAGGGCCGAAGTAAAGCATTCATTTTCCCTGGCCTCGTCTGGAAACTTTCCGTTCCGATCGACTATTTCGGAGCACCTGGTTAAATCGAGCAGTTTCATTTCCCGGTCCACACCGATCAGGTCTTTTACAAAATCACTGGCCGGCTCAGAAAGAATTTCCATTGGAGTGCCGTGTTGGACCAGTTCGCCCTTGTTCATAATTACGATATGGTCGCCCATTTTGATGGCTTCGTTTATATCATGGGTAACAAAGCAAATTGTTTTTTTCATTTCTTTTTGCAGTCTTAAAAATTCATGCTGGAGCCTGCCCCGGACGATAGGATCGACCGCCCCAAAAGGTTCATCCATGAGCATGATCGGCGGGTCGGCTGCAAGCGCCCTGGCCACACCCACTCTTTGCATCATGCCCCCGCTTAATTGAAAGGGGTACTTGTGGGTAACTTCATCGGGATCCAGGCCGACCATGTCCAGCAGTTCCCTGACCCGCGGCTTGATCTTTTCTTCGGGCCATTTGAGAAGCCGGGGGACCAGGGCAACATTTTGCTCAACCGTACGGTGGGGTAAAAGGCCGATCTGCTGAATTACATATCCGATTTCACGCCGCAGATGGTCGGGGTTAACTTCTTTATCACTCACCTTTTTGCCCTTGATGTAAATATTGCCGCCGGTAGGCTCTATAAGCCGGTTGATCATCCTCAGGATGGTGGTTTTTCCACAGCCGGAAGGACCCACAAATACACAA
>PWFM01000097.1 GCA_003553895.1 Syntrophomonadaceae bacterium
AAGCGGGCCCGGCCGGTGCTCAGGTCGAGATCGTTTACCAAACAGTCTGCATCTCTGTTTTTTAAGCCGTAGGTAAAAACCCGGGCCGCGGTTTCATTTTTCAGGGAGGCGCTGTAGGGGCAGTCCAGGTTCAAGATTGCCCAGCCGCCTTTTTTGGCGTTCCGGATCAACCCGGCCTTGGCCTTGAAATAGGCTTCAAAGGAGCCGTGCAGGTCAATATGTTCGCGGCTGATGTTGTTCAAGACCACAGTATCGAAATCGATATGACCGACGCGGTTTAACTCCAGGCCGGAAGAAGACACTTCCATCACGGCATGGGAAACCTTTTCTTCAACCATCTGATGGAAAATGCGATGCAAATCCAGCGATTCGGGGGTAGTCAGTTCGGCGGGCCGGATAACGGGGCCGGTTTTAACTATGACCGTCCCGATCAGGCCGGTGTTCAGGCCCTGCTTTTCCAGGATGGCGTTGAGCATGTAAGTGGTGCTGGTTTTGCCGTTGGTTGCTGTAACCCCGGTAACGTGGATTTTTGATGAAGGATGACCATAAAAGCGGTCCGCAAGTTCCGCCAGGGTGGCGCGGGTGTCGGCAACGCGGTACTGGGGGATGTCCAAATTTTCCCTGATATCTTCAACTATGGCCGCTGCGGCTCCTTTTTCCCGGGCTTGTTCCAGGTAGAGGTGGCCGTCTGTTTTGTATCCTTTGAGGCAGATAAACAGGAATCCTTCTTCAACCCGGTCCGAGTGGTAGGCCAGGCCCTTTATTTTTGAAGCGGGGCCGGATTTTTTTTCCAGGATCGTGATGCCGTTTAACAATGTTTTCAGTTCCAATTGTTTTCCCCCGTTACTGCTAGTTTTGCCGCCTGTACTAATTCGTTAATGTTGATGTAAATCCTTCTTCCCCTGGGCCCGCGATGACGGGCAATCATGCCGCAATGTGGATATCATAGCGGAAATAACAATTTGCCGGCAAGAGGAACCTTTCAAGGGGCTTTAAAAGTGGAGCAATAAAAACAAAACCCGCCTGAAGGCGGGCTTTGCCTGTGTTTGTTATGTTGTTTTATCAGGAGATCTCGATTGATTCGGTCGGACATTCCTCAGCTGCTTCACGGACACTGTCTTCATGCTCTGCAGGCACGGGATTAACCTTTACTTCCGCTATTTCATCTCCTAATTCAAAAACTTCAGGGCAAATATCCTCACAAATACCGCAGGCGCTGCAATCATCGTTTACTCTGACTTCCATGCTGATGCCTCCTTAAAATAATTAGGTATTTTCCATAATCCTTATTCGCTAATTAATCCGTTTTCCCTTTTTTTAATGCTCATTTTTTATAAATTGTATTTCAGGGCAAATCAATTTACGTGCCATCTTTGCTGCCAAAAAAAGGGTTCATATTATGGTTACTGCCTGCGGAAAATGTGGATAATGCGCTCTTGATGCGGACATATCGGCATAAATCTGTGGATAACTCTGTGTATACTGTGAACAGAACGGGTATTTGCTTTTGCAAAAGCTTGATTTGATGGCATTTTAAAATTAAAATTCTTTCTGTTGTTGACATAACATAATTTGCATAATAAACGACGCCACCTGCTGGATGTGAAAAAACGCAGCCGGCCTTACTATTTTTGCATATTTTTAAGTTGCTAATAATGGGAAGATGTGTTATTAATTATATTAATAACCGGAACGGAGGTGATCCGATGATCCTGCGGGCTGCCATTATTGCCATAACGCTCATGAGCACACTGCTGCTGTTGGGGTGTAACACCGGAGGAGGCTGATAGGTCTTCCTGAAAAGGGCCGGTCGGCTCTTATAACTGGGTTTCATAATAAATAAGCATCCGCTGTATACCTCCTTTACTGCTGGAGGATCAGCGGATTTTTTTGTACCTTTTATATAACCTGCAGCTCTTCGTTAAAATTGGTCAGCTGGACCAGGCCTTCGCGGCCTACCATAAAAGTGTCTTCGATGCCCACGGTGCCTTCGCTGGGGAAAATGAATTTTGGTTCCAGGGCAAAAACCATGCCTTCTTCCAGGGGCTCATCGTATCCGGGGGCGATGATGGGCAGTTCATCCAGTTCAATACCCACACCGTGTCCCACGAAGTTAACCCTTTCCACGTAACCCATGAAATGGTTGGCCAGCCCCGCTTCGCGGGCCATCTGCTCTGCTTTATCATAAAGTTCACTGCACTTAAGACCCGGCTTTCCTATCTCAGCCAGGGTGTTTTTGATCCGGATTGCCTGCCGGTGGGCTTCTCGAAGATGCAGGGGCGGCTCACCGAGGCAGAATATGCGGGTTTGATCAACCATATAGCCCCTCAAGACGCTGACAAAATCGATCAAAACAGGTTCATTTTCCCTGATTACCACTGCTCCGGCTCCCTGCGGGAAAGAAGGGTTCAATCCGGAACCTCCAGTGGGACCATCAAAAAAGGAAATAGTGGCGGCATTCTCTCCGGCTAAAACATGGCCGAAATAGAGTTCCTGGTTAAAACCGCGCATGCGGACCGCGCCTTGATGTCCCAGGGTGCGGGCATGAAATTCCAGGTGGCCGGCCAGTTCAACTTCGGCCATGCCTTCTTTGATGGTATTGCGGGCATGGGTAAAAACGGATGTGCTGATCCTGGCTGCTTCTTTCATTAGTCCGATTTCAAGCTCAGACTTGATGGACCTGATTTTTCGTATTGCACTTGAGATGTCAACCAGGCGGTAGTTTTGCAGTTTTTCCTGGTAGCGCAGGTAGAGTTTCGCCGGCAGGACATCCAGTTCAAGGCCTATTGAAGTAGTGGAAGGAATTTTTTCTTCGATCAGGTCAACCAGTTCCTTCCAGCCCGGAAAGGGGATGATATCTTTCAGGGCGCTTTCCTGTTGGGCCCTGGCAACCGATTTTATTATGAACAGGGTCGGCTCACCTTCAGCCGGGACCAGGAGAAGTCCGTTTTGCCCGGTGCCGCTGAAATAGAACAAATCTGCGCGCTGGCTTAACAAAACAGCGTTTATTTGTTTTTTACGCATGGCAGCCTGCAGTTTATCTATTCTTTTTTGCAGTTCTTTAAGCGGGGTCATGATATGGATTTGTCCTCCCTAGCCGGCGTTTCTACCGGGAAAGGTTAATAAAAAAGAAGCGCTGTGCTTTTATCATAACATAAAACTGCTTTATGATTAAGCACAGCGCCCGATTTCAATTAAAATAGCTAATTACAGGTTATTCTTTATGTTTTAACGTCAGGTTAATTAAACCCGTTCGAACAGCCCTGCTGCGCCCATTCCGCCGCCGATGCACATGGAGACGACGCCGTAACGGGAATCCCGCCTGCCCATTTCATGAAGCAGAGTGGCGGTCAGCTTGGCTCCGGTGCATCCCAGGGGGTGACCGAGGGCAATCGCTCCGCCGTTGACGTTGACGATGTTTTCATCTAAGCCCAGTTCGCGGATGCAGTAAAGAGCCTGGGAAGCAAAGGCTTCGTTCAGTTCGACGAGGTCGATGTCTTCGAGTTTCATGCCGGTCTGTTCCATCAATTTCGGAATAGCAACGGCCGGCCCGATCCCCATTATTTCCGGCGGGCAGCCGGCGACGCTGAACCCCCTGAAAACGGCAACCGGTTTTAAGCCCAGGGCCTTCGCCTTATCTGCCGACATGACTACGGCCGCTGCCGCTCCGTCACTGGTTTGCGAAGAGTTGCCGGCTGTAACGGTGCCGTTGGTATGAAAAGCCGGGCGGAGCTTGGCCAGGGCCTCCAATGTGGTATTCGGGCGGACCCCTTCGTCTACTTCGAAAGTCTTTTCCTTTTCATTGATCTTATTGTCGGGACCCGCTTCGCGTTCCACTAATTTAAGGGGGACTATCTCGTCTTTGAAGCGACCTTCTTTAATGGCTGATGCTGCTTTCTGGTGGCTTTTCAGCCCGAACTGGTCCTGGTCTTCACGGCTAATGTTAAAGCGCTGGGCTACAAATTCTGCCGTAATGCCCATGGGGGTGTAGGTCTCGATGTGATCTTCAGCCAGCCGGGGGCTTGGCGCCAGCTTGTTGCCGCCCATGGGAACCAGGCTCATGCTCTCTACCCCGCCGGCCACAATTACGTCGGCGAAACCGCACATGATTCTTTCGGCGGCCATAGCAATAGACTGCAGGCCGGAAGAGCAGAAGCGGTTTACGGTTTGCCCGGGCACAGAGTCGGGCAGCCCTGCCTGGAGGGCTACAATGCGGCCGATATTCATTCCCTGTTCTGCTTCAGGAAAAGAGCAGCCGAGGATTACGTCTTCTATTTCTGCTTTGTCCAGGCCTTTGGCCCGGTTTATGGCTTCTGTAACAGCCGTGGTGGCCATTTGTTCAGGCCTCGTATAGCGCAGTGTGCCTCGCGGCGCTCTGCCGATAGCTGTCCTGACGGTGGAAACTATAACAGCTTCTTTCATATTTTATACCTCCTTCTTTAATTCCGTAAAGGCTTGCCAGTGCTCAGGAAGTGGTTGATTCGTTCCTGAGTTTTTTCCTCGCCTAGCAGGCGCAGGAACGCTTCTCTTTCGAGGTCGAGCAGGTACTGTTCACTGACAAGCGAATCCGGTTTGATATTTCCTCCGCAGAGAACAAAAGCGATCTCATTGGCGATTTTTTGTTCATGTTCGGTAATATAGCCGCCCCAGAGCATATTTTGGACGCCTACTTTAAAGGTGGCCACACCGTATTCCCCGATGACCTGGATCGGTTTCTGTTCAGGCGCCTCATAGCCTTCCAGGTGCATGGCCAGGGCGGTATTCTTGGCATCATGGAGGAGGTGGTCCTGGTTGACCGTTATTTTATCCGTCGGCCGCATGAAGCCAAGCTCTTTGGCATGAGCGGCGCTGGTGGCCACCGTAGCCATGGCTATCGCTTCGAATGCTTTCTGGACGAAAGGAAGGCGGTCAACTTTGACCCCTTCTTTTAGCCCTTCAGTGAAGCGGATCAGGTATTCTTTATTACCGCCTCCGCCGGGCAGCAATCCCATACCAACTTCAACCAGGCCCATGTAAGTTTCAGCGGCTGCGTGCATGCGGTCGCCATGCAGGGCTACTTCCAGCCCGCCGCCGAGGGTCATCTGGTGGGGAGCGGTGACGACGGGAACGGAGGCGTACTTCATTTTCATCAGGCCGTCCTGGAGCCTTTTGGCGGTTTGGTCGATCATGTCCCAATCACCGGATTGGGCCGCCATCAGCATCAGGACCACGTTTGCTCCAACACAGAAATTGGTCTCCTGGTTACCTACGACCATACCGACATAATTTTTCTCGGCTTCTTCAACCGCTTCGTGGATGAATTCCCAGAATTGCGGTGACAGGGCCTGGCGCGGACTGTGCTGTTCCAGGCAGCAGATGCCGTCACCCAGATCGACCAGGCTGCCGTCGTCGTTGCCCTTGATCAGCTTGCTTTGCTTTTTCAGGGCCGGCAGGGTGATAATTTCCGGGCTGATAGGAACCGGCTTGTAGTCGCCGGCATCAAAGTCGTAGAAGAAGAGGAATCCGTTTTCGTCTTCTTTGTAAAAACTCTCGAATCCTTTCTTGAGCATCTGTTCTACTTTGGCCGGGATTTCTTCACCTTCGTTTTTCATCCGTTCAACGCTTTCCTTGAACCCGATAATGTCCCAGGTCTCGAAGGGGCCCAGTTTCCAGTTAAAGCCCCAGCGCATGGCCCGGTCGACGTTGACAATGTCGTCGGCAATTTCGGGAATCAGCCTGGCGGTGTAAAGCAGCAGCTTTTTGGTCAGCTCCCAGGCAAATTTACCGGCCTTGTCATCCGATTCGACCAGCATTTTGTAACCTTCTTTAAGACCGGCCTGTTTGGTCTGGGAGAGGATGTCAAAGCGCGGCTTTTCCTTGGGCCGGTAATCAAATGATTCATAGTCGAGGGAGTAGATCTCTGAGCCGCTTTCGCCCTTGACTTTTTTATAAAAGCCCTGCCTGGTTTTTTCGCCCAGCATCTTGTTATCGACCATCTTTTGCAGCAGGTCGGGAACTTTAAAGACTTCTTTTTCTTCCGGGTCGTCCGATATGTTATAGACGGTGTTAGCAACATGGTAAAAAGTATCTACACCGACCATGTCAAGGGTGCGGAAGGAAGCGCTCTTGGGGTGACCCATTGGCGGTCCGGTAATGGTATCGACTTCCTCGATGCTCATATTTTCTTTCTGCATCAGGTCGATGGTATACATCATGGCATAGGTGCCGATGCGGTTGGCAATAAAGTTGGGGGTGTCCTTGGCGTAAACCACCCCTTTGCCGAGGGTGCGCTCGCAAAAGCGGTGCATATAGTCGAGGACTTCCTTCGATGTATCCTTGCAGGGGATCAATTCCAGCAATTTCATGTAGCGGGGAGGGTTGAAAAAGTGGGTCCCCAGGAAATGCTTGCGGAATTCCTCGGAGTTATCGGCGACCATTTCATTGATGGACAGGCCGGAGGTGTTGGAGGAGACAATTGCTCCTTCCGTCCAGTTTTCTTCGACCTGCTTGAAGACCTTTTTCTTGATGTCCATGTTTTCGACGATAACTTCGACCACCCAGTCCACATCTTTTAGCTTGTCCATATCGTCTTCGAAGTTGCCGGTCGAAATGCGGTCGATATAAGATTTACGGTAGAGCGGATTCAATTTTTGTTTTAGCAATTCGTTTTTACCGTTATTCGCCAGTCGGTTCCGGACTTCGGGGCTTTCCAGGGTCAGTCCCTTTTTTTCCTCGTCCGGGGTTAGCTCACGGGGAACAATGTCGAGCAGCAAAACCGGAATACCCACATTGGCCAGGTGAGCGGCGATGGTGGCGCCCATAACTCCGGCGCCGAGTACAGCAGCTTTTCGGATTTCTTTCAAGGCCATCTAAATACCTCCTTCATCTTGTTAAATCAGCTTCATAGATCTTTAAGAAAGGGTTGATTGGACAATTACTGCAGCCCCTTTACAAGCAGTTCAAATAGAGGGTTTTTCAGGTTGCTGAGCTGGTATGGCTTGGTGGACATTACCCAGCAGGTTACTACTTCGTCTATGGCGCCGAAGATAACCTTGCGGGCGGTCCTTGTATCGATTTCTTGCCTGTACAGGGCCTGCTTTTTGCCTTCTTCAATCACCTCCTCTATAAGCTGGAAGTAACTCATAAGCGGTTTGGATATACCCTCATTAATATTTTGGTCTATTTGACGCAATTCGATCTGGGTTACCCTGGCCTGCTCCGGTTTGCTTCCGAGGGTCCTCAAATGGTAATCAATAATTGTTTCCAGTTTTTCATTGGTATTCCGGCAGTGTGCGAGTTCAGACCTTAACTCTTTAACAAAGCGGGTCATCAGGTTTTGAAAAAGAGATATCAAGATATCTTCTTTGTTGTTAAAGTAAATATAGACGGTGCCGTCTGCGACCCCGGCTTGACCGGCAATATCCGAAATCCTGGTGCGGTGGTAGCCGGAACGGGCAAAAGTTTTAACGGCAGCATCGAGGATAACCTGGTTTTTCTCTCCGCTTCGCTTGGCCATGTAACCTCCGGGTAAGCAGCATAATAATGAATGAAGACTCATTCGTTATGTATTGTACAATATTTTGAGATAATAATCAAGATTTATCGCTATTATTTAAAAAATTTAAGGGATGGGTGTTCCTGCCTCGGCCGAAAAAGGGCTTTAAAACCTGTTTATTTGCCTGTGCGCAACATTTATGGAGAATCTTTGTTTGTATTGGTTGTAAGTAATTTTTTTCTATGTTAATATATAATTGCTTTTGACGCCTGAATATAAGGCGTTTTTATTGTTAATCCAGGGTTATGCTCACATCGGTGAGTAAATTGATACAGGTCAAATCATAATCATGTTGAAAGGAACCGTGTGGTAAGGAGAGGAGCAAAATATGTTAAATCGCTATGAAAAAATAGAGGATAACAAAGTGAAATTAGAGGTCGAGGTGGCCCCGTCGGATGTAGATGAAGCTCTTGACAATGCTTACCGTAAGATTGTGAAAAAAGTGAATTTGCCCGGTTTCCGTAAAGGCAAAGTCCCGCGCAAGGTCCTGGAATCGCATTTTGGGCCGGAAGTGCTGCATGAGGAGGCTCTGGAAGAGCTGGTCCCGCCGGCCTACGAGCAGGCCCTGGAAGAGTCCGGGATTGATCCCATTAACCAGCCTGAATTTGAACTGGTCCAGGTAGAAGAAGGCAAACCGCTCCTGTTCAACGCCCTGGTTGAAGTTTTACCCGAAGTAGAACTGGGTGACTACAAGGGTTTAGAAGCAGAACAGGAAGAAGTGGCAGTTGATGATCTGCAGGTAGATCATCACATCTACATGCTGCGGGAACAGAATGCCCGTCTGGTACCCCGGGAAAACGAACCGGCCCGGGAGGGAGACCTGGTAACCATAGATTTTAAGGGGTTTGTCGACGGCGAGCCTTTTGAAGGTGGAGAAGCTGAAGATCATTCCCTGGAACTGGGCTCACGCTCATTTGTGCCCGGTTTTGAAGAGCAGCTGGAGGGAGTGAAGCCGGGGGAGGAACAAGAAATTGTGGTCAATTTTCCCGAGGATTACCGCAATGAAGAACTGGCCGGTAAAGAAGCCACCTTCCAGGTAAAAATGAAACAGATCAAAGAAAAACAGCTTCCCGAGCTTAACGATGATTTTGTTAAAGAGGTAAGTGAATTTGAAACCCTGGAAGAAATGAAGGTTGACCTGAAAGAAAAGATGCTTAAAAATGCTGAAGAACAGTCGAAAACAAAACTTGAAGAATCCCTGATTGAAAAGATAACCGATGCTTCTGAAGTTCAGCTTCCGGAGGTTCTGGTCGAGCGTCAGATTGACCGGATGATGGGGGACATGGAAAATTACCTGCGCCAGCAGGGGCTCAGACTCGATCAATTTCTTGAACTGTCCGGCAAAACCAAAGAAGAGCTTCGCGAGCAGAACCGGCCGGAAGCGGAGAAGCGGACCAAGGCGAACCTGGTCCTGGATGCTATTGCCAAGAAAGAAGGATTTACTGTCGATGACAGCGAACTAGACAGTAAGATAGCTGAGATCGCTGAGGCATACAACGATCAACCGGAACGGATCAGGGATATTATTGAAAAGCAGGGCCGCCTGCCTTCTATCCGGGAGGAAATGCGGATCCGTAAAGCGGTAGACTTAATTGTTGAGAGCGCCAGTATAACCCTGGTTAAAGCTTCAGATAAAAAAGAGGAAACAGACAAAGAAGAAGCAGTCAACAACGACACAGACAAAGAAGTAGAAAAAGAGGAAGAAAAAGGCGTTGA
>PWFM01000145.1 GCA_003553895.1 Syntrophomonadaceae bacterium
ATGCCCCTGATTGCCGACCTGGGAGGCCGGGACCGGGTTGGTTTTTATATCGGGCTCTACTACATTTTCACCATGTTTGGCCAGATGATCGGGCCATTTGTGCTCGGTTCCGCTATGGATTTGATGGGCAATCATGGTATGTTTGTGGCCGGCGCCGGGGTTTATGCTCTCGGTTTCGTTCTGCTGCGAGCCGGCTACAAGAGATTGGGCGCCGATCCGGAAGAACTGGCCCGCACCAGCCAGCTCGAACACCTTGAGGCCGAAGTGGGAGAAACAGCCGGGGGCGGGTAGGCTCTGCTTGCCAGCGACAATATTTTGGAAGTTCTTCTTCAAAGTTTATAACCTGCGGTCTGATATAATAGCGGGATGATTATTTTACTTCCTCGACATAACTAGGGACTGATAATTTTTGCCAGCTCCTGTGGGAGATCGGTAATGATAGCTTCTACATCTTCGGAAACAAGGTGTTCCATCTGAACGGGATCGTTTACCGTCCAGGGATAAAGCGGGGTATTGTGGGCTTTGAAACCGGCCATGATTTCCGGGTTCTGCAGGTAGAAAAAGAGGGGATGGGCTGAATAACAGCCCAGGGAAATGATGTAATGCCAGGGCTCCTCGATTTCTTCCAGGTAGATCAGGCCGGTGCGGACGGCAGGGTTCAGGCGGCGGCAGGCCACCAGGCTGTCGGCATTGAAAGAGGAAATAATAACCCGGCTTTCCAGGCTATGGCGGGAAACCTGTTCCAGGACTGCTGCTTCCAGCCCGGGATAGGCTGTATTGCTGTTCTTTAATTCAATGTCGAATATTGGGCAGCTGTCCTTGTATCCGGTCAGGACTTCTTCCAGGGTGGGGATGGCAGCTCCCTTGAAATCCGAGGCGAACCAGGACCCGGCATCGAGAGCTTTTAATTCTTCCAGGCTCAGCTCTTTCACCAGGCCTTTTCCGGTGGTAGTCCGCTCCAACCTTTCGTCATGAATGATAACCGGGACGTTGTCTCTACTCAGCTGCACATCGAATTCAATACCATCGGCTCCTGCTTCCAGAGCCTGATCGAAGGCGGCAAAAGTGTTTTCAGGGGCCAGTGAAGAAGCGCCGCGGTGGGCGATATTGAGGGTGCGCTCTCCGGGCTTTTTGATAGGAATCAACTCCCTGCCAGTTAGTGACCGGGTAAAAATCCGGCCTTCCGCAGTTATTATACTAGAGCATATTATTTTTACAAGCTTAAAAATACACAGTTAGTTAATGGTTGGTGGCATGATGAACAGTTTGAAAACAGTTGAAAATTTTTTGCTTGACCTGGACGGGACTATCTACCTGGGAGACAGGTTGATCGACGGTGCGGTTGAATTCTTGCGGAGTTTGCAAAAACAGGGCAAAAGGGCGATCTTTTTAACCAATAACAGCTCAAAAAACCGCTACACCTACCGGGAAAAACTGCGGGGGATGGGAATTGAGGTGGATGCACAGAGTATCTTTACTTCCGGTGAAGCCACCGCCATTTACCTGGGACAGGAATGCCCTGGGGCCCGGATTTTCCTGCTGGGCACTCCTCTTCTGGCTGAAGAATTTCGGTGGGGTGGTTTTAAGCTTGTTGATCGGGAAGACCCTGAATATGTAGTCCTGGGTTTCGATACGACCCTGACTTACGAGAAGCTCTGGCAAGCATGCGATTATATCCGGGAAGGAAAGGCTTACATCGCCACCCATCCCGACCTGAATTGCCCGGTAGGACAAGGCAGGTACATGCCCGATGCGGGGGCTATGATCAAGTTTATTGAAGCTTCCACCGGGAAAACCCCTACAGTGATCGGCAAGCCAAACCTTTATATGATCGACAGCCTCTGTAAGAAATATAATATTGACAGGAGCAACATGGTCATGGTCGGGGACAGGCTTTATACCGATATCCAGCTTGGCTTGAATGCCGGCATCAGGACGGTCCTGGTTTTAAGTGGTGAAACCACCGCAGAACAGCACCGCGATTCACCTTTCAAAGCTGATCACGTTTACCCGTCGGTGAAAGAGCTGGCCCGGGAAATTGAATAAAATTAAGGGCGGCTAATATAAAGCAGCCGGCAGGGGTTACGCTTCCTTTATCTTAAGCCATTTCCAGCGCAGGAAACCGGCCAGGTCAATGGTAACCTGTTTGTTGAGCAGTGTGTTGCTCACGTAGACCTTGATGCCGTCAAATTTCCTGATCGTATAATTGTTAGTATTGCCTGGTTTACCTTCGCGCACGGCGGTTTTTATGTGCCCGCCGCATCACCCTCCAATTACCTGGTACTGGTAAAGAGTAAATTCCCGGTCATACCTGGGCATGTACTCCAGGGCGCGCGGGTGACGGATACTTCGGACCGGTCAAACCTTTGGGGCGATCCCTTTTTCCAGGAGTATTGCTGCCGTCCAGCGGGCTACCAGTCCCGATACATTGGTGCATTTATCGTCGTGCCCGCCTGCTTCTTCAAATTTCTGGTAATCTTCCGGATCCCACATCTTATAAGCACGGCCCAGGACATTTTCCTGGACTTCGCGGCAGGTTACTCCGCCGAACTCTTCGGTAAAATTTTGATGAAGCTGCCTGGAGTAAGAAAAGTTCTTTTTGCGCGCCGCTGTTTTTTGCCCGAACTGCGATCTTTCCCGGCCGTAGTAACTGCTGATCGCCGCCAGGCCCCCGACCAGTGCGCCACAAGTCCCGTCTCCGCAGAGGGCCCCTCCGCCGGCAAAGGCATGGACCGACTTTATAACCTGGTCATCGATGCCGTCGAAAAAGTCCTGCAGGGCGGCCAGTACAGCCTGGGGGCAGGCTCCGTACTTCCCTTCATATTCATAAGCCCGGTTATAGATATCTTCCAGCAGCTGCCGGTGTTTTTCTTCCATTTAGATGTGCTCCTTTACCGTAAAATGATTAATGATCGCTTATTAATTCTGTCCCGAGTTTGAAAGTCCTTTAATAAGGCGGTAAAAATCCCGGGAACCATTTTCGTGGATTGTCATTTCCCGGGGAATGTAATGATCTGCAGAAGCAGCCTGAATGGATCCTTTTTTATTCGGCGCTTTTAGAGCCGATTGAGCTGAGGTGGCCCAATATGTGGCTGCGCAATTCCGTGGAGGCTGCAGAACCGGTAACATGGCCTTTCTCGATCACTTCCACCGGGATATTGTTTCCATAAGAGGCCTTCTGCCTTTCAAAGCGGATCAGCTGATCGTAGCGGGCCAGGAGTGGGAAAACATTGTTTTTTTGCGCGGCTGTAAAAAGATTTTCAAAATCAAGGACCCTTTCTACCGTTTCAGGGTTTTCCAGGGCCAAACGGTCGGTCAGTTTGCGGTAGACCGAACGGATAAAGACATCTCCGGGAGCGGTTCCCGCCAAAAGAGGGATGTAAAGATCGGCCGTGTTGAAAAAGACACGGTGCAGGTTGGTAACCCCCCCGCCCAGGCTGATCCCGCTTACAGCCACTCCTGAACTTCTTTCGGCCGCATACTGCCTTAGTTTTTCGATCATCTTAACAGATACAGCCATCAAGGTGGAAAAAGTTGATAGATGTCCCATATTCTTGAGGTAAAGCCTGAAGGAGCGGTGAAAACAGGCCCGGGCCAGAATCAGGTTGGCCGGGAAAGAATCTTTGCCGGTTAGGAAAATGTCGTGGAAGGTGTTCCTGGCCAGCAGGTTGCGATTAAAGGGGCGTTCATTGTTGCCGTGGTGGTAAATAACGGTAGGATAATCGGGGCCCCTCCAGCGGACCAGTTTAAAAGCGGGATCCAGCGCACCGATCGGTGTCCGGGTCGGCACCTCGTAAATGCCTTCACCGGTAATCCGGGGCCATTTTAATTCAATAGAATCTAATAGTGCTGCGTAAGAGGGGCTTTCCAGGCTGTCACGGAACAACTTGCTTCTCCAGAATAACAAAGAGGCCATTGTTACGGGAAGGCTGTCGGTCAGGATATGCCTGTTCAAAGCTAATATTCCTCCAAATGACCCTGCATGGTTGATTAATTTCAATATGCCTTAGACCTTATAAATAGTATAGGCTAAGATGGGCGGCGATGCAAAAACAGCAGACCTTTAATAAGGCCATAAATTTTGCTATAATAATTGCACTACTAAGAAGGGGTATAAGAACGATGAGTGAAATGGACAGGAGCATGAAAGGCTGCCTGAAAAATATACCCGGTTACATTAATTACCTCTGTCGGGGCTATTACGTGCCTAAAGAATTGAAAGAGGCCATGGAAGCCGGCGAAGATCTGATCCTGCACTTAAGCGATACACCCAGCTTTGCTTACCGCTCGGTGATAGGTTTGATCGAGGCCTTGAAGCCGCGGATTCTCATCCATACCGGTGATCTGGCCGATGATATCAAGTTGGAGATCTACCCTGATCTGGACCACCTCTACAAGGAGAAAGTGCTGCCATTTTTGCGAAAGCTAGAGGATTCTTCTGCCGAAGAGGTCTATATCGTGCCCGGCAACCATGACCTGGCTGAATTGCTGCAGCAGGAAGCCGGAAGAAGCCGGGTTGTGCCGGACGGGACCGTGATAGAAATCAGAGATCAAAAAGTAGGCCTGGCTCACTGCCAGGAGGATCTCCCACCTTATGCCGATTACAGCCTCTACGGCCACAACCTGGATTGCCCGGTTGACGGTAATCCCTGTACTTTAAACGGTTGCCGGAATATAAATATTATCCTCAGCCCATCCTGGCGAATTTATCAGATCCCCTATCCCGTGGGAACCAACCATGAGAGGCAGTATAAGCTTCTAAATGGACGAATGCTTTAAAAAAAGCTCATATAAGTGAAAGGAGCTCCCTGCTATGATCCTGGTTAGAACCGGCCCCCGTTTTCTATTCTTGAGAAATAGTGACCAAGAAAAGCTTTTATCGCTGCTGGAAAAGGAATATTCTTCTGAAAGGAAATCTCTTGATCAGGCTATCGAAGAGAGCGGCGAAGGGGATACGATCCTCGTTGTCCTGGAAAAGGAAAAAGATAAAGAACAGGTAGAGGGCTCCACTCCCGTCCTGCTGGTCAGGATCGGTTCATCCCCCCTGCTTGTATCGATTATCAACAAACAGCACCTGCAGGCCAGTATAGAAAATGTGGAATTAGGACCGGGCTTGCTGGTTATGAAAGCCCCCCGGCCGGGTGAAAAAATCCTGGAAAAGGTGCAGAAAGAATATGAGGCCATTCCTGTTCCCCTGAAGGAAGCAATTGTAAAAGGACATTCCGATTGGAGCGTGATCTGTTTTACAGATCGTCCCCTATCCCGGACTCTAAGTAAGTCCGATTTATTGGAAAGCACGCTGCTCATAAAAAAAAGTGTGCCTGAACTATACCAGCAGTTAAGGCGTCAGTCCGTAAAATACTTGACCGAAGAGCTGGAAGAAGGCGAGTGGCGAGAACTCAAAATAAACATCTATGACTCTCTGGAAAGGTACAATATCCATTATGAAAGGGTTACCACGGTAATAGAAGATCTCGAAATCGGTTTTATTCTGGGTGAAACCTGGTCGGTCGACCACCCCTTTGTCCTTATGTCCGTCAGCGTTTTCCAGGTGCAATTGTTTACATACCTGGGTCCCAAGGAAGTCAAAAGGATTATGATGTCACTTGAATATGATGATGAAGGTAATCGAGTGGCCGACTTCGATCTGTACTACCAGAAGAAAAAAGTAGAGTGGGGCGGGATGGAAAAAGGCAGACAAAAAAATCGCATGGAATTAGCGACTGCCTATAAGGAAAAATATATGAACAGCTTAACTTCGCAGGCAAAAAGCAAGCTTGCTCAATTGGATCAGGCTCTGCGGGATTGTGAAAACAAGGAACAATGTGAATATGAGAGAAAGCAGTAACTTATGAAGGTGATTTTCTCCCAGGCGGGCTAAAATGGTATTCCTTAAAAGATATCAGGCCAGTTGTCCTCTAAAATCCCCGGGTTTGCCCCTGCCAGGGCGGTTCTTTGCCGGCCTGGAACTCATCTACGCCGGGTCCTCCCAGCTGGCGCAGCCGCCAGATTCCGTACAAATAACTTAAAACCAGGCCTATAATAATAACCGGCCAGCCAAGCAAGATGTTGGCCCAGGCCATCCCGGCCGGATCTCCCCTTTGATAGAGGGTAACCTGGATGATCAGTCTCACCATAATAAGGGCCAACCAGAATATGGTTACTTCCCGGTAGGCCGGTTTAACATCCATGCGCCAGAACCATTCCAGGGGCCAGCCGCGAGTAAGATGGCTCACCCAGGCGGCCAAAGGCTTGCCGGCGGCCAGGCTTCCCAGGGTTAGCATTAGGAGCAGGCCGCTGCTGACAATAGCCGGGATGAAGTAACTGGCTGCGCTGCGGGTCAGGTAAGCCAATCCTGAAGCCAGGGCGACACCTGCCAGGCCGCCCAGAGCATATTGCCAGGTATGTTTACGTATGATTCGGGTTGCTCCCAGCAGGACCGCCAGAGCCAGGGCTGTGACGACGGCGGCGTCGAGGCCCAAGATGCTGTTAATTAAGACAAAAACCAGTGGCGGCAGCAGGGCGTCAAAAGTCTTTCCCGAGATCACTGATCTTAATTCTTCCAGGATTTCGGACTGTTTTGGAGCCAAGTTATTGCTCCTTTCTCCGGGGTTTGGTTTCAGGTTTTTTATCTTGCTTCCTGCAGCAGAGCGGACTTTCGGGCGCCCAAAAATAGTTCGAGCCAGTCACCGTTGCTCCGGTAAAGAGCCAGCAAAATATATACTGATGCGGTTAAAAAGCCAAATACCATCATCAGGATGATCCAGATTACAGCTGACGCGGTGCTTTTTTCACGAAAGGCGATCCACATCGAAAATAAAATGAAGCCCACATATAGATCGACGACTGACACAATGCCCCAGGGGTTGTTCAACAGCCTGGCGCCGTCTTCGCTGAAGCTGCCGTTTACAAAGCCGTTTGTAAGGACGGCTATCATGGCCAGCAGTCCCAGCCAGGCGATTACCTTTGCGGTTTGCAATTTGTTTCCTCTCCTTATAGTCAGTTAAGTGGCATGACGGTTATGGAGTAATATTAGCAAAAATATTTCTGCCGGTCAAAGAAAAAACGGTTGTGCTGTAACCGTCAGGCCCAGTGTTTAGCCGATTTTAGCTGGCGACTTGATTATACTGAAAAATTATACCTGGGTTTACAATATCGGGACCCTGATCGCAATTTTTGTCCTCAATGCCAGCATGAACTGGTTTGGTTTTTTAACGGAGCAGTTAAACCAGCACCCAGAAAAGACAAACTGGTCGCCTTTTGTTTTCGGCACCATTGCCGGTCTCGGTCCCTGGCGAGAATATTTTACGGCGAAAGGGGATATATTGTCCTGAGCCTGGTAGCCAAGAGCGTCCTGGCCTGGCTGGTTTTGCCGGTGTAATGCAACCTTAAGAAGGGAAAGTAAGCACAGACAGGAGGACCGTTTTTTTATGTTGACAGTCCTGGTTTTGGGGGACGGTTCCACTGTGTTTTTTGCTGTATTGATGAGTGGAAGGCACAGAAGAACTGTGCCCCTGTGATATTGCCAGTCTTGCGGGTTTGATTTATTTGGATTTAGTGTTAGAATATAACAACAACTATTCCTTTTAACCCGGGGCGGTAGGCGCTGGTATATTGTTAGCCATTTTCTTAAGTCCATCGGAGTGCTTTTGACCTGGAAGGAACAGCTAATGATCAAATTCAAAATGCTGGTTGTTATTCTAATAGCAGTCCTGGTTTTGTTCCATGCCGCCTGGGCGGCAGCTGATGAAGGTTCCCCGGTTATGACCGGGGAAGAGTTTGAAAACTGGGTTTACCTGCCTGAATACACTACCTTCAATCCATTCCCTTCCAAGGGCTCGAACTGCACCTGGTATGCGCACGGCCGGATGATGCAGCTTGGATACTGCCCCTATGCCCTTGACAGCATGCGGTTTAGTGCTTACCAGTGGGCTGATGATGCAGCAAGGGGAGCGGAGGTAATTGATGAACCCCTGGTGGGAAGCATTGCTTTTTGGGACAGTGAAGCTTCATTTGGAGGCTCCCTGGGACATGTAGGTGTGGTTGAAAAGGTTGAAGCTGACGGTTCAATTTTGATCTCAGATTCAAGCAGCAGCAGGAGCGCTTATAACCTTTTTACAACTGCACCGGATGAGCGAGATTGGCCTACCGCTTTTATCAAAGTCCCTGAAGGCCCTCCCCGTTCCGAAATGTTTATGCCCCTTGATACAGTCCAAACCACCGCGGTTAATCTTAAATTTCGCCTTGAGGGGGTTGATGAGGATCCGGTGCTTCTGCCACGCGGCACTGAAGCACAGATTAAAGCTCATGCCAGCAATGGTATTTATGCTTCTCAGGTCAGGACCACATCCTCTTATCATCACTGGTGGTACGCGGCAGTAGAAATAGAAGGCGATTTAAAACAAGGTTGGTTGGCTGAAACCTACCTGGAATTGGTTGAAAGTGCAGATCCGGAGGCGGATAAGGACAAGCCTGAGGATGATTCAGGTAATCATCCTTCAGAGGACCATCAAAATGGTAATGATGGTCATGAAAATGGATCATATCAAAATGAGCCTGATGAAGATGTCAGGCCCGAAAAAGTGGAAACTTTTAATGAGGCGGATCCAATTCCAGGCGATGTAACCGGCGACGGTAAAGTGGATGTCCGGGACGTCACCCTGGTTATGCAGTATATATTAGGACTGGTTACGCTTACCCAGGAGCAGGCTGGAACCGCCGACTATAACGATGATGGCAGGGTCGATATCCGGGATGCTGTGTTGATTATGCAGTATGCCCTTGGATTAAATGATTAAAAGGCTGCAAGCTGGTTTAATAGATATTGTTCGAGATAATAGGCCCGGATTATACCGGGCCTTAATATATGCTTAGCTATGGGGCGGGACAACTTGCTTAAATGTTATTGCAATTCACATGTAATGTCAACGAGCAGGTTGAGCCGAAACTTTTGTTTGACTTTAAAAGAGGAGATAATGTGGACAGGTAGAATTGAATAATAAAAATACAATAGTAGGAAAGCTGTAATAATTGTGAGATTACAAGAAATTTATTTTGAAGGAGGCTTGATATGTTTAAGCGGTTGGAGCAGGACGGTGGTTATGAGCAGGTCGTCTACGGCTACGATAAATTTTCTGGTTTAAAGGCAATTATTGCTTTGCACAA
>PWFM01000093.1 GCA_003553895.1 Syntrophomonadaceae bacterium
CTGGGGGGCCTGGGTCTACCAGGCTTTTGGGGGCAGCGTAGATCACTGGTATTTTTTTAGCACAGAAAGCGGGCAGGCCTCACTGCAGAGAACTTTCTTTACCGATCCCGCCTCGGTGCGCAACCTGGGCGTAATTATAGGCGCTCTTCTGGCCACTTTGCTTGCGTCGCAGTTTAAGTTTAAGAAAATCAAGAACTTACGCCAGGTCGGAGCAGCGATAATCGGCGGTTTGCTGATGGGCTACGGGGCCAGGATCGCTTTTGGCTGCAACATCGGCGCCCTTTACAGCGGCATCTCAGCCCTTTCGGTATCGGGATGGGTATTTGCCCTGTTTATGTTCGCCGGCGCTTTTGTGGGGAGTAAATTGCTGGTTAAATATTTCATGGCCTGATCGGTGCTGTCATGTTAGCGGTATAAAACCCGCAAACCCCGCAGCAGCTGCAAAACGCCTGCTTCGGGAAAAATGAAAAACGAGGTGAATAATTGTGAGCAGACGGAAAAGGAACCGCGGTGAAAGAAGCCGTGAAAAAAAAGTAGAGCAGGTCGATGTCGCAATAATAGGCGGCGGGCCGGCCGGTCTGACGGCGGGAATATACTGCGGCCGGGCCAGGCTAAACACGGTTATAATTGAAAAAGGCCAGGTTGGAGGGCTGGCAACCTACACCAATGATATAGCAAATTACCCCGGTTTTGTCGAAGGGGCTTCAGGAATTGATCTGACCAAACAGTTTCAAGAACAGGCCAAGAAGTTTAATGTTAAATTCAAACTGACCGACGTTAAAAGCCTCCAGCTTGATGGACCGGTCAAGATTGTGGATACAGGAAGAACCTGCTACGAGGCCAAGGTAGTAATTGTCGCCACCGGCGGGAAGCCCAGGCTTACCGGGGCAAAGAATGAAGAAAATTTCCTGAGCGGCAACGGGATTGCTTTCTGCGCAACCTGCGACGCCGCCGCCAACCAGGATAAAACTGTCATGGTTGTCGGCAGCGGTGACGCAGCCATTGAGGAAGGGATGTTCTTAACCAGGTTTGCCAGCAAAGTAATTGTATCTGTAATTCACGACGAAGGAATCATGGACTGCAATGAAATTGCCAAGGCCGAGTGCATGGACAACCCTAAAATGGAATTTATCTGGAACACGGTGGTTGATGAATTCAAGGGTGGGGAACTGCTGGAAACGGTAGTCCTGAAAAACGTCAAAACCGGTGAGTTAATCCCGGTCGATGTGGATTCCTGCTTCCTGTTTATTGGATACATTCCCAATAACGAGCTCTTTAAAAGCATTCTTGATATGAACGAAAGAGGGTACCTGTTAACATCAGATAAAATGGAAACCAATATTGATGGTGTCTTTGCTGTAGGCGATATCCGTGAAAAATTCTTAAGGCAGGTTGCTACTTCGGTTGGTGACGGGGCCACAGCAGCTTTTGCCGCGGAAAAATACATCGCCGAAGAAGAAACTTTCAACAGCCAGATCATGGACAGTGGAGATAAAACCAACCTGGTTTACGTTTATGACGCCACGGACCAGTGCTGCCTGGACGGCCTGGCTGTGCTGGAAAAGTTCGAAAAGGAATTCCCCGAACTATGCAAGCTCGTCCGGGTCGACGTTTACAAGTCCAACGGGCTGGCAAGAAGGCTTCATGTTGACACCGTCCCAAGCGTGGTCCTGGTTAAGGACGGGCAAATTGAAAGCGTACTCGAAGGTGATATTACCAGGGACAAAATCCTGGAAAACATCCCTTCGGAAAAAAGCGCATAGCCGCGGCAGTCGCGGCTTATGCATGGCTTAAGTTGTAACATATCTTAACGCAATAAAGGCGGAAGCAATGATAAGAATTGCACCCTTTATTATATAAAATCAAAGCATAAAGAGAGGAAGAAAAGATGAAAAAACTACATTTACTGTTTTTACTTCTGGCTGCAGTAGTGATGATGTTCAGCGTGTTTGGCTGCACTGAAGAAGCAGCTGTAGAAGAAGTTGAAGAGGCTGTTGAAGAAGAAGAGGCTGTTGAAGAAGCTGAAGAGGAAGCTGAAGAAGAAGCCGTTGATGCCGACGCAGTCCTGATGGAAACAGCCCTGGCTTATTTTGACCATGTCGCTGCCGGCAACAATAACATGACCAATTTCAATGATATCAAGGAAATGGTCGACGAAGATCCCGAATCTTTGTTGATAATCGATATTCGGTCGGCTGACGATTTTGAAGAAGGCCATATCCCCGGATCTGTCTATGCCGACAGGGGAGAAGTTGCCGGGCTGATGAATCGCATCCCGAAAGACAAACCTGTTTTCATCGCCTGCTTCACCGGTCAAAATGCCGGCTATACCACCGCCTACCTGCGCATGGCCGGTTTTGACAACGTTACCTCCCTGTTCTACGGGATCAACCTGGGCTGGACTGAGCGCGGCGGTTTTGACCTTGAGGGAACCGGCATGAACCACATGGAAGATCTGCCGGAAGTATCTTCACCTGGATCACCAGAAGAAGAGATCCTCTGGGCCCGCGCTGAAGCATACGGCGATGAAATCGCAGACGGACAGATCGGCTTCATCCCCCTCGATGCTCATGAAGACCTTTATGCAGATATGCAGGCAGATCCTGACTCGGTCATGTTTTATGACATCCGGGCTGCTTCCGGCGGGGACCACGACTTCGACCAGTACTACGTGGAACACGCTGTCAACGTGCCCTTCGGCCAGTTCGGCTCGGCGCTGGATGAATTCCCCTCAGATGTAACTGCTGTTGTCGCCTGCTATTCCGGGCAGACTTCCGCCCAGACCCTGGGCGTCTTAAGAATGCTCGGGTTTGATAATGCCCGCAGCCTTCTCTATGGAGTGAGAGATGGTTGGGTCGAAAGAAACGATCTCCCTGTGGTAACTCCCTAGTAAGAGTTCCTTTTAACTGGAGCTTTGACCTCCTTAATCCCCATAGAGGCCGGATTTATTCCGGCCTCTTTTTCATCATTATGCTTGATCATTTTCACCCAAGTGCTGCAACTTTCTCGCAGGCACTCTGCTTGCAAATGTTTATTGCTGCCAACTGAATTAATAAAATACCGGTGACCATAAAGGATAATTTCGTTTTCAGATTCTTCGGCAGGAAAAACCTTTCGGTTCAAGAATTCTTATTGACCGGCTAATACAACAAGGCCGGTGAAGGAACAACCATATAAAAAGGGCGGGTGTAAAAAATGAAAAAAGGCTTGGGATTGCTGTTTGTATTACTGATTATCCTGGCGCTGGTCGCCGCTGGTTGCGGAGACGCTGAAGAAGCGCCGGAAGCGGTTGAAGAACCGGTAGAAGAAGAGGCAGAGTTGGAAGAAGAAGCCGATCCGGAAGAAACGGTTGAAGATATTGAAGCAGACGAAGAGGCGCTTTTTGAAATCGAGCAGTGGGTGGCCCCGGAAACCTACCAGGAGTTCGTGGCCACTATTAAAGAAATTCGCTACAGTGTCGGAGAAGTCGGGGGAGAGAAAGTCCGCATAAATTACAATTACCTGGAAACAGAAGATGTTGACGGAGTGCAGGCAGACAAGGTTGAGTTCGGCATCGAAGGAGAAGGCACTTTTATCATGTGGGTTGATGGTGACGGGGAATTCAGACGCCTGGTGATGGATGGTGAAGAATTTCCAGCTGAAATGGCCCAGATGGTGGCTGCCCCAATGATGACCATGGTGATGCTACCTTTTCACCAGGTCGAAGCTTTCAATATTGCTGATCTCGGAAGAAGCACAGTTTCCGGGGTAACTCACAATCATGTTGGCACAGAAACGGCCAATTTTGGTGACCTTTCCGCTACTGTCCATTCGGTTGAATTAAGCGTGGGACCGCCTGCCGTCCCGGAAGGCGAATCAGGATCGGCTGTGGTCCGGATTGCCGATTTTGGGGATTTCCAGATGGTCACCGGCTGGGAAGTTTATGATGCAGAAGGCGAAAGCTTTGAAGGGGAATTCCTGGTCGAAAAAATAACTTTGCGCTAAAGAAATTATAAGCAGAGGAGGCGGGAATCCAATAATTAAATATTGGATGCCCGCCTAACTGCCTTTACCGGGCGGGAGGGTATTTAACATGGCAATTTCCGGAAACAATGGGCACCTTAATTTTATAAGGGAAGAGAAACCGGCCCTCTTGATCATCGACATGGTCAAAGATAACCTGGAGCCGGAACCCCCCCTGCCCATAACAGAAGCGGCCAACAGGATTACCGGGCCCATCAACAGCCTGGTGGCGATCTTTAGGGGCCGGGGATGGCCGGTGATATTTTCCACCGACGCCTACCAAGAAGATGACTTTATCTTTACCGGCCGAATGCAGCCTCACTCACTGGCCGGGACTCGCGGCGCGGAAATAACCGGCAGCCTCGACTACCGGCCGGGAACCGATACCTGGCTCCCCAAGCCCAGGTTTTCAGCCTTTTTCCAGACCGGCCTGGAACAATACTTGCGCGAGCAGGAGGTAACCCTGTGTGCCGTCGCCGGTATCACCACTAATTACTGCGTGCTATCTACATTGCTTGATGCGCTCTGCCATGACTTCAAAGCCGTGCTGCTGGAAGACTGCTGCGCCGCCTACCCGGAAATAAACCATGAGCGCACTGTGGAAATGTACAGAAAAAATCCCCTTTCCCCCTTATTAAGCGTGGGAAAATCAACAGAGCTTGAACAATTTTAAATCTTTTATGTTGACGGGACTTCATTCAACACGCTCGATGCTCCACGGGTTATTCAATTATGTTACCAGCAAAAACATGTTTTCAAATGATCTGCCCCAGAATATAATATATGACTCCGGCAATAACCACAAAAACCAGGGTGTTTTTCAATGCATCCTGGCTGCTTTGCACGTTGGCACCAAGGCCAAACAGGTTTTTAATTTGCACGATAAACCAGAGCACACCTGCGATCACCATAAAGACCAAAGTTTCAACTATTGCTCCCACTCTACCACTCCTTATCGCTTATTTTATTAAGCCTGCAAAAAATGATATCATGGAGTTATAAACTAGACAACAGCTCCGGTAATAAACCCGGCACAAAAAGGAGAGATTAAGTTGTCTTTTACAGGATCGATAGCATTCTTCGGCGTCTCCGATCTGGCAGCAACAGACGAGTTCTACAGCAACAAGCTTGAACTTGAACTTTACAAGGACCAGGGTTTGTGCCGGATTTACCGGGTGCCCGGCGGGGGAATGATTGGCTTCTGCTCTCACATGGCGGTGACCGCCCGGGAAAAGAGCCCGATCCTGACCTTTTTAACAGAAGATGTGAACGGATGGTATGCCAGGCTGAACGAAAGGGGCGCCGTAATGGAAGGGGGTCCAAAAAGCAACCCCCGCTTCAATATTTATCACTTCTTCCTGGTCGACCCGGATGGCTACACTGTTGAAATCCAGCGATTCCTGGATTAGTTGTTAACCCAGAAAGCTTTAAGGCATAAAAAGAGAACCGGAAGCAGCAGTCCCCTTTAAAGCTGGACGGTTCTTTTTCAGCGGAGCCTGTCTTTCAGCACCAGGCTGATTGTGAAAACGGCCAGGAAAAAAACTGCCCCGCTGATATAAGGCAGGTTAAGGTTGATATCCAGCATATAGCCTGCCCACAGGGGCCCGATCATCCGGCCCAAACTCATGTAGGATTCGGCAATGCCCATGGCCGAACCCTGGGTAACGGTGGCCTTTTTTGAGATGAGCGCCATGGTTGAAGGCTTAAGCAGGGCATTAAACAGGTTGAACAAGCCCACCGTGACGAGCATGGTGACATAGTCAACCGCCAGCAGCATCAGGTAAAAACCGGCCGCGCTGCCGACCAGGGACAATTTGATCACGCCTCCCTCACCCAATTTTTTCGTCAACGGTCCAACCACCAATCCCTGGGCCAGGGCATAAATCAATCCGGTCACCATCAAGATAGTGCCAACTTCTTCTGTGCCAAAACCAAACCTGCCGGCGGCAAAGAGGGCATAAGCGCCGGTAAAGTTTGATTTGCCAAAGTTAATGGCAAAAGCGATGACCAGGGCCAGGGCAATCGGGGTATAAAGGGCCTGACCCATGCCCCTCACTTCTATCAGGGTAATCTTCTCTAAGGTTTTCGATCGCTTCTCCGGGGGCAAAGATTCCGGAAGCAGGAGCAGGATGGTAATACAGGTTAAGAGGCAAAACCCGGCGGCAACAAAGAAAGGAAAGGTAAGCGATACCCCGGCCAGGAGGCCGGCAAAACCGGGGCCGATTATTACCCCGAGACCCGCGGCAGCGCCGACCTTGCCCATTGCCCCACTCCTGGTATCCTCATCGCTGCTGTCGCTGATGTAAGCCATCGATACCGGCAGCATAGCGCTCGATAATATTCCTGAGCCGACCTGGGCTACGTAAAGCATCCATATTTCAGTGGCAAAACCGAAGAATACCATGGCGCTGCCCAGGCCGATCATGCCGATAACCAGGATCGGCCTGCGGCCGTACTTATCAGAAACCTTCCCCCACACCGGGGCGAAAAGCAGCTGCATCAGCCCGAACAGGAACAGTAAGGTCCCGAACTGGGCCCCTCCTCCCCCCATTTCTTCAATAAAAAAAGGCAGGACCGTAAAGGCCATCCCGTAGCCAAGCATGGCGATAACGATGCTTATGAATAAAATGACAATGTTTTTGTGGTTCACGATAATCCCTTCCCGTATTATATCCTTGTGGATTATATTTCTAACAAGCGGTTGCAAACCGGGCTTCCAGGCTGAAAGGCTGCCCGGGTTGCCCTAAATTATCGGCTCACCCGTTCACTCCAGGATTTCCACAATACCAGTTTCCCCGTTCACCCTGACCTCCTGGCCGTCTTTCAGCTCAGTGGTGATGTTGGCCACCCCGGCCACCGCCGGGAGGCCGTACTCCCGCGATACGATCGATCCGTGCGACATACTCCCGCCTGTTTCCATAATCAGGGCCCCAATCCTTAAGAACAACGGGGTCCAGGCCGGGTTGGTAGCCACGGTAACCAGGATGTCGCCGTTTTCAAGCTTGCCTCCTTCGGAGGGATCGGCAAGGATTCTAACCCTGCCCTCGTAAACCCCCGGCGAAACAGCTATCCCCCGGTAAGCATTATCGGCCACCCGGTCTACCACGGCATAGATGCTCTCGCCCGTTCCGGTCAGGATTCTGGGAGCAGGACGGTTCAAATCCCGGTAGTAATCAGGTTTTTTCTGCTCTACCAGAGGGTTTAGATCGTGGTGGGAACGAATATCCTGACGGGTCAGGAAAAATATGTCCAATTTATCTGCCAGTCGTCCTTCTTTGGCCAGTTCTTCACCGGCTTCAATCATTACCGCCCGGAAGATGCCGAAAGCCCTGGAGCCATAGAACTTGGGCACTTCCCGCAGGCCAAACAGCTGCCGGTAAGCCCGGAGCATTTTCCCGGCCCGCCGGGCTGCTCTCCTGCCTGCTGCCGTCTTCAGTTCACTTTCGATCCGTTTAATGGCCTCTTCGGCTTCCTGCTGCTCGCGGTAAAACCGCTCTATGCGCTCATCATAGTCTTTGCTGTCGATATAGTAATTGATCAGGTCCAGGATATATCCTGGTTCCTCTTTCCAGGTTGCGGTCCCCACATCGAATTCAAAGGAAGATTTATGGCCGTACTTATCCAGGAAAGCAGTGACCTCTTCCTCTCCGGGAGCAGCCCTTTTCCCTCTTTCATCTAAGCTTTTAGCCGCCTTCAGCAGGTCCATCCCCATTTCCGTGGTCACGTTGTAGGGCAGTGCCTTGCCTGCATTTTCCAGATCGGTAGGATCAAGCTGGTTTTTTTCCAGCACTTCCTTAACCCGGTCCATGGCGCGCAGGGCCAGAACACCGTAAAAAAACCCCGTGGCTACGCCTATAAATACAGCGCCGCAGTTATCCTCGACAAATTTGAGCCTCTCTTCAACCGTCTTCAAAGAGCGGCTATCTTGTTCCAGGCGGGCGATTGTATCTTCGGCTATCCGAAACGCTTTTTCCCTGCCCCTTGAAGGTTTGAATGCGCCGTATAAGGCCTTGCCCATTACATTCAGCATCAGCCCCACCAGCCCCGGGTGGATCAACCTTCTCAGGTTGGGTTTTTTCTTATCACCGGCCATCAGTTCATCTTTATTTTGCTCCATGACCTGCACCAGAGCCTTAGTTGTCATCGGCTCCCGGTCCAGCGGGTCAAGCGATTTTTGTTTAAACCTGTTCTGAAACCTTTCCAGCCTGAGCAGATCGGTCATGTCGACAAACATCCTGCCGGCCAGGTTATGGAACCACCACAGGTCAAGCTCTTCTTTTTTAGGCCTGCCTTTGCTGAGTCTTGATACCATATCTCTGGTCAACGCTTCGAAGAAGTCGATCCCGAGCGGGGTAAAGGGATCTTTAACCGCCTGCCAGGCCATGTTGATATTGACATAGATCCGCAGTTCATCTTCATGACCGCAGGCGTCAGGAACGGGGAAAAGCGCAGTAATCGGCCTGCTTTGAACCAGGTAAAAGCGGCCTCCTTGATAAGCCCACTCGATATCCTGGGGAGAACCAAAATATTCTTCCACATCCATGGCCAGCCTGAGCAGTTCATTTCTTTCCGCATCATTAAGAGTAACTGCAGTTTGCCTCTGCTGATCCACGTTGACAAGTTCACTGCCCCCTTCTCTTCTTACCGTCATTACCTTTTTGGCGGCGATATATTCGCTGATCACCCGATCGCTTTTTTTGTCAATTACCCACTGGTCCGGTTCGACTTCGCCTGAAACAACCGCTTCACCAAGGCCCCAGGATGAACTGAGAGAAACCTGGTCCCTGCGCCCGTTCACCGGGTTGGCCGTAAACAATATCCCCGATTTCTCCGAGTCAACCAGCTTCTGGACCACTACTCCGTGGGCCAGGTCTTTGCTGCCAATGCCCTGGCGGGCCCGGTAAGAAACGGCCCGCTCATTCCAAAGCGAAGCCCAGCAGTTTTTTATGGCTTCATAGAGCTCTTCTTCCCCCTTGATATTTAAAAAAGTGCTGTACTGGCCGGCAAAAGAAGCGCCGGGCAGGTCTTCAGCTGTGGCCGATGAACGCACGGCCACCTCGGGGC
>PWFM01000134.1 GCA_003553895.1 Syntrophomonadaceae bacterium
ATGCGGATCAGGTCGCTCAAGATCTTTTCAGGTGAGCGGTCCATGATGTTACCTCCCTTTATGGCCCTGTTTAAATCCGTTTAATCGTAAATGGCCTTTTTTATTATTGAACTTCTTTTAGAAGATGGCAAGAAGCATAATGATCTGGCCCGACCTTTTTCAAAACTGGTATTTCCTGCCTGCAGACATCCTCCGCCAGCGGGCAGCGGGTATGGAAAGTGCAGCCCGGCGGCGGGTTGGAAGGGCTGGGCACGTCCCCTTTAAGGATAATGCGCTCCTTTTTATAGCTCGGATCCATGACCGGAACGGCCGAAAGCAGGGCCCGTGAATAAGGGTGCATCGGGTTGCTGTAAAATTCCCGCTTGGCTGCTTCTTCGACTATGCGCCCCAGGTACATCACCCCAACCCGGTCGGCCATATGCTTAACCACACTCAGGTCATGGGAAATGAAGAGAAAGGTCAACCCGAATTTTTCCTGTAACCTCTCCAGCAGGTTCACAATCTGGGACTGGATAGAAACATCAAGGGCCGAAATCGGTTCATCAGCCACAATAAATTCCGGCTCCATGATCAGGGCCCTGGCAATACCAACTCTCTGACGCTGCCCGCCCGAAAATTCGTGGGGATAGCGGCGATAATGATGCTCATCCAGACCGCATTCTCTCAATATGGAAATTACCCTTTCACGGCGCTCATTACCTCTGGCAATACCGTGCACTTCCAAAGCTTCACCGATCGCTTCGCCAATACTCATCCGCGGATTCAGGGAACTGTAGGGATCTTGAAATATGATCTGCATCTCCTGCCGCAATTTCCGCAGTTCGTTCTTGTTCATAGCGAAAACATCCCGGTCTTTGAAAAGCACTTTTCCCCCGCTTGGATTAAGCATTCTCAGGATGGTCATGCCGGCGGTCGATTTACCACAGCCCGATTCACCCACGAGGCCGTAAGCCTCGCCGGAGCGCACCTCCAGATCGATTCCGTCTACCGCTTTCACGTAGCCGGTAACCCTGGAAAAGACTCCGCTTGTGATCGGGAAGTATTTTTTTAATCCTTCAACACTGAGCACAGTTTTTGGATCCGCCATTTATTTCACCCCTCTTGTTTTCTGATCCTGGTACAGCCAGCAGCGGACCAGGTGCCGGGGTTTGGATTCCAGCAAATCGGGCACTTCCCGGCTGCAAATATCCATGGCTTCCGAGCAGCGGGGGGGAAAAGCGCAGCCTTCAGGCATATCGCTGGGGTTGGGCACATTGCCCGGGATATAATCAAGGACTTCCTTTTCCTCTTCCAGCCTGGGCTTCGACCTGATCAAACCGCTGGTATAGGGATGAAGGGGATTTTTAAACAATGACTCCACGTCACTGCTTTCCACCACTTTCCCGGAATACATCACCACTACATGATCGGCCATTTCTGCAATAACTCCCAGGTCATGGGTAATAAATATAATAGAAGTGTTGATCCGGTCTTTAATATCTTTCATCAGCTCCAGGATCTGGGCCTGGATGGTCACATCTAAAGCTGTGGTCGGCTCATCGGCAATCAACAGCTTTGGATTGCAGGACAGGGCCATGGCAATCATGGCCCGCTGACGCATACCCCCGCTGAGCTGGTGGGGGTAATTTTCCAGGACTTCATTGGGCCGGGGAATGCCGACCAATTCCAGCATCCGACCCGCCTCTTTCCAGGCTGCTGAACGATCCATCCCCTGATGGAGATGGATCACTTCCGTGATCTGGTTCCCGATGGTGTAGACAGGGTTCAGGGAAGTCATCGGTTCCTGGAAGATCATGGCTATCTCGTTACCCCTGATCCGGCGCATATTTTTTTCGCTAAAAGTAAGCAGGTCGCGATCTTCAAGTAAGATCTTACCTCCTTCAATTTTTCCCGGGGGATAATGAATCAGCCGCATGATGCTCAAAGAAGCCACACTCTTCCCGCAACCTGATTCTCCCACCAGGCCTAAAACCTGGCCCGGCTTAACTTCGAAAGATACACCGTCCACAGCCCGGACAACTGCATCATCAGTATAAAACGTGGTTACTAAATCCTCTACCTTAAGTAAATAATCCATCTATAACCATCCATCCTTATCAATTCTATCTTTCGTAACGCTATAGCAGGTTTCCGCTTTAACGGTAACGCCTCGATCTTGGATCCAGGGCGTCACGCAGCCCGTCGCCGAGCAGGTTAAATCCAAGGACCATGAATAAAATGGAGAGGCCCGGGTATGTGGTCAGAAAATGGGCTGTGCGGATATATTCCCGCCCGCGGCTTAGCATCGCGCCCCATTCAGGATCAGGCGGTTGGGCGCCTAAGCCCAAAAAGCCCAGACCGGCCGCCCATAAAATGGCCGTGGCAATTTGGAACGTGGACTGGACCAGGATCGGGCCCAAACAGTTGGGCATAATATGGCGGACTATGATCCGGCCATCGCCGATGCCGAGGCTCTTGGCCGCAGCCACAAAACCCTGTTCTTTAACAGATAAAACTGAACCGCGCACCAGGCGGGTATAGATTGGGATAGAGGCGATCCCGACGGCAATCATAACATTTTCAACACCCACCCCCAGCACGGTCACAATCACAATGGCAAGCAAAATACCCGGAAAAGCAATCATAATATCTATGAGACGCTGGACAAAAAGGTCAAATTTCCCTCCATAATAACCGGACAGGGCCCCGATCGGCACTCCAATCAAAAGCCCGATCCCGACCGAGATCAAACCGATAGCCAGGGAAATCCTTGAACCGAAAATGATCCTGGCCAAAACATCGCGGCCCAGCCAGTCCGTCCCCAACCGGTGCTCACTGGAAGGCGCCTGCAGGGTGTTGCCAAAATCGGCCCTGATTGGATCGTGGGGAGTCAAAAAGGGCGCAAAAATAGCACACAATAAAAACAGGAATAATATGCCCAGGCCGAGCATGGCCAGGCGGTTGCGTTTTAAGTGGCGCCAGACCTGGCGCAGTTCGGTATCCCGTTTGGGAGTGGGCAGCTTGCTGATCTGATCTACTCTTCTTTCCGGTATTTTAGCCGTTCCGTTTTCTTGTTTCTCCATGGCCTAGTCCACCTCCTTTGACCCATAGGTAATCCTGGGATCAAGGTAGGCATAGATAACATCAACAACGAGGTTAATCAGCACGAAAAATACAGCCAGTAAAAGCACCGCCCCCTGCACTACCGGGTAATCCCGGTTCAAAATAGAGTCAACCATTAAACGCCCGATGCCCGGCCAGGAAAAAACAGTTTCTGTAAGCACCGCCCCGCCGAGCAGGGTTCCGAACTGCAGACCCATGACTGTTACCACGGGGATAAGGGCATTCTTCAAGGCATGCTTATAAATAACAATTCTTTCCACCAGGCCCTTGGAACGGGCTGTAGTTATATAATCCTGGCCCAGCACATCGAGCATGCTGGAACGGGTAATCCGGGCAATCAGGGCGGTTGTCGCCAAACCAAGGGTGAGGGCCGGCAGCACCAAATGGCGCCAGGTTCCAATACCCCCGGAAGGGAGCCATCCCAGGTTCACAGAGAACAGCAGCTGGAACATGATCCCCAGCCAGAATACAGGGGCGGCCACTCCGATCAAGGCGGCCAGCATACTAAAATTGTCGAATAAGGAATATCTTCTTGTAGCCGAAACAATCCCCGCACTCATTCCAAAGGCAATAGCTATAGCCATAGCTGCCGCCGTAAGCATTAGGGTGTTGGGAAACCGCTCCATCAGCTCCACCGTGACCGGCCGGCGGGTCAGGGCTGAACGCCCCATATCACCCTGCACCAAATTAGTCATGTAAACAAAATACTGGACATGCAGGCCTTCATCCAGCAGCATTTCTCTACGAACCTGTTCAACGTACCTGGGGCTGGCATGAACCCCGGCTATGGCCCTGGCGGGGTCGCCAGGAATAAACCTGACAATAGAAAAGACCAGGATCGACACACCGATAAGCACCGGGATAGCCAGCAATAATCTTCTAATTACATAACCATACACCTGAGGTCAACTCCCTCAATACTGTAAATATTATTGCTGAAATAGTTCTTCTCATAAACCGGGGATCGGGCGGCAGAAAGTATCTTTGCAACACTTCCGCCCGATCCCCTTTATAATTCAGTTCAGTTAGTTAAATCCGAGCTCACAACTACTTTTAATCTACCCTGCTTTATTGCGGCTGCAGGTTGAAACCGATGTAGATAACGCGGACGCTGTCTTCAAAGACTACATCGATATCTTCTTCGCCTTCCAGGCGCTCAATTTCAGTCGGCGGAACAGCCATGATAGCATGGGCTTCGCCGGTTTCGACCATAACTACCCTCGAGCCGCCCTCGGGGACAAACTTGAAGGTTACGGTATCGAGTTCAGTTACATCGCCCCAGTAGTCTTCGTTGCGTTCCATAACAATCTCCTCGCCGCGGTCCCAGGATACATACTTGAATGCTCCGGTTCCGACGGGAGCTTCTACAACCTCGTCTTCTTCCAGCTCTTCCAGAGCAGCCGGGCTGTGCATTCCGATGAAGGAATGGGACAGGTGAGAAATAATCGGCGCGAATTCTCTTTCCAGGTGAAGCTTGATGGTATATTCATCAACTACCTCCACTTCCTGCACTTCTTCAAGCAGGAAGGCATAAGCAGCTTCATCTTGGCCTTCGAAATCGCCCTTGGCCAGGAAACGGTCCAGGTTATACTTAACAGCGTCGGCATTGAAAGGCTCACCGTCGTGGAAAGTAACACCTTCACGAAGTTCTAAAATCCAGGAAGCGCCGTCTTCATCGGGTTCCCAGGAGGTAGCCAGGGCCGGTTCCAGAGAACCGTCAGCAGCCAGGTAAACCAGGGTTTCAACCATATGCTCGGCCACGGTTGCCGCCGGTGCGGAGGTCATTTTCAGCGGATCGAGGCTTTCAGCTTCCGCCCCGATAGCGATGATCAGATCCTGCTCATCTTCATCGACAATCTTAGCATCCCAGGCCAGAATGTTTTCCAGCGGGTGGTGAATCAGACCTTCAACGTTTGAACGGACGGCGTTAACCTGACCTTCATTGTGCAGGAACAGCCAGGGAGCATCTTCCCAGATCAGTTCGATGGCCTCTTCATAAAGCCCTTCACGGACATCCCGGTCCGGAGTAACGCGGGCTTCTGCGAGCAGTTCATCTACTTCCTCGTTGGCATAGTAGGAAGCGTTGTTGTACCATACTTCTGCAGTCGGCCACTGGGTGGAATGGAACAGGGCATAAGTGCCGTAGTCGGCATCAAGGGTTACCGTTCCCCAGCCCAGCATGTATGCATCATGTTCGGCCATTTCAGGCGGGACCAGGACGGTTTCTAAATAGGTGCCCCAGTCATAGGTGGTCAGGTTGGCGGTAACGCCAACTTCGGCCAGCATGGCCTGGACTGCTTCGGCCACGGTGTCATCCTGCGGATAACGGCCGGTCGGGTGGTATAGTTCGATTTCAAAACCGTCGCCAAAACCAGCTTCTTCTAACAGTTCCATGGCTTTTTCGGGATTGTACTCATAGGGTCCAACTTCAGTATAGCCAAAAATAGCGGGCACAATCGGAGCCGATGAAGGAGAACCTACACCCTGGAATATTGTTTCAATAATCGCTTCTTTATCCACGGCGTAGTTTAGGGCCTGTCTGACCCTTTTGTCTTCAAACGGATGAACCTCTTCTACAGGCTCATCCGGATCATCAACCGGCTCTTCAACCGGTTCTTCACAGCCGGCCACAACAAACCCGGCCAGCAAAGATAAAACTAACAAGCCAATCAACCACTTCTTCACTTCTAAAAACCCCCTTAAAATGTTTTTTTACGATAATTATTGGTATGCACTTGTCATTTTTGGCTCATTTACCACCTCCCGAAGCGGGATAAGGTTGGGTTATCTTTTCTAAAAACGCAAAAAGTTAATCCAGTTATTATATACTAGCCATTAATAGCGCCATTTGTCAACAATCTGCAAATAAATTATTCTTGATCTGTAAAACCTTCTTACAGCTATTTTTCGCTGTTTATTTCACAACAATCCCGGGTCCGGCAGGCAGCTGATCCCACCTTCCGCACCTGCCGCCCCACCGGGCCAGGAGCTTACCGTCCAAAGACAAATTGACAACCTCGCAAATGTTGGGACAACCATCACACTCAAAAGTGCCGGTCTGGTACTCAAGCTCGCTGAGGGCAACCCCCCTAAACGATGTGGCGGCTTTATCCTCTACAGCCAGGCGGGCCAGGATCGCCGCGCCAATCGCGCCCATAACATGGTAATATTCAGTAACGACAACCTCTAGATCGAGGGCTTTTTCGAATGCGGCCCTGATTCCCGCATTGGCGGCTACTCCGCCCTGGAAAGCGACCGGGGCCAGGATTTCCTTGCCTTTGCCCACATTATTGAGGTAGTTGCGGACCAGGGCGTCACACAACCCGCTGATAATATCCTCTATCCCGTGACCCATCTGCTGCTTATGAACCATATCGGATTCGGCAAAAACGGAGCAGCGCCCCGCTATATGGACCGGGTGCTTGCTTTTTAAAGCCAGGGCCCCAAATTCTTCGATCGGTATGCCAAGCCTTGCCGCCTGATGATCCAGAAAAGAACCCGTCCCGGCGGCACATACCGTATTCATGGCAAAATCGACCACCACGCCGTGGCGGAGAACAATAATTTTTGAATCCTGCCCCCCTACTTCCAGGACAGTCTGGACTCCGGGCACGAACAGGTCCGCCGCCATAGCATGGGCGGTAATCTCATTTTTGATTACATCGGCTCCAACGGCCACCCCGACCAGGTTGCGGGCACTTCCCGTCACCCCCACACCGGCGATAACTGATCCGGCTGGCATTTTTGAAGCCATTATGCCCAGTCCTTCCTGGACCACCTTGATTGGCTGTCCCCTGGTGCGCAGGTATTCAGAGAAAAGTACGCGGTTATCTTTATCCACCAGGGCCAGGTTGGTGCTAACAGAGCCAACATCTAGGCCGAGATATATTTTCATCATCGCTTAACCCGCCCTGAACTTATTGTTTTTAGCCCAGAGCATATCCACAAAAGCTTCCAGGCGGGTCTGGACACCTCCTTCGCCGGTATGTTCATCAATAGTCAGGCTGAGAAAAGGGACAGCGGCAGCTTTCGCTTCCAGCTCCAGGGTCTTGTCTACCATAGAATCTGGCCCGCACCCAAAGGCGGTTACATGGATGATGCCGTCAATATTTTTTTGATCTAGCAAATATAAACCGGCCCAGCATACCTGGTTGCTGTAATACCAGAAAAAGTTCTGCGGTAAGACTTTGGCATAGCGGCGCATTGCCCGCAGGGGAATTTGCTCATAAGTCACCACTTCAACACCCAGTTTATTCAACTTCTCGTAGACACCAGCGCTGATAAAGGGGTCGTAAATTGCGTAAGGGTAGCCGAGCAAAGCCACTCTGGCCCGCCCGGGACGGCTCGAAGGCTGGTTTAACCGCCCCCGTGCAGGTAAAGGAGCCTGCCGGGAACCGGAAATCACCTCAAATGCTTCTACAGGCTTAAGGCCCTTTAGCAGCAGCCGCTGATATTTTTTCTGCTTGATGATTGCAGCCAGGGCGGCGTAAGCCTGGATCAAAGGGTTCTTCACGCCTACAGCCAGGGCTACCGAGCGAAAAAAGCGCAACAAACCACCCGGCAGACCTTTTAAATTGTACCTGACATCGATTAAGGCAGGTATAATAGCTCCGGAATAACGGACCATGTCCGGAAGGCCGAGAAACTTGGGACAAAAGGTGGCGTTACCATCGGCGCTAACCATGCGAGGGACAAAAATATAGTCAACCTTCCCAATCAAGTCCATTACATGGCCCTGAAAAACCTTAATAGGAATGCAGGCATCATTAACCGTTTCCTTGATGCCATCTTCCAGGATTTTCCGATTGGGGCTTTTTGAAACCACTACCTCTACACCCAGCTTCTCCAGGAAAACCCTCCATAGAGGGTAAAAAGTATAATATGAAAGGGCCCGCGGGATACCAACTTTAATTCGCCTTTTCATTGTCCTCACCCCGGTACTTATAATAGCACAAAACAGAGAAAGAGAGGCAACTAAATCATCCCCTCTCACTAAACTGATTGCTTTATATTCGACACCGCAATCTCTACTCCTGCTGCAAAAGCAACTGCCCGCAAAAAATGCGGGCAGTCAGTTTTGATCTGTCATAGCTTGTTCAATCCTTCACATTAATAATTTCATATTTCTCCTTTTCCCAGGGCTTTAAAAAATTCCTTTTCAATAATTCTTAAACCTACTTATTACTCTGCTTTCCTGCGCGAATCGGTAAGAATCATCTGCACCACCAGGAGAGCTGCCATCAAAAAAGCGCCGACAAACAATACTGCGTTAGTCATTTTTTCTTCCTCCTTTGAGCCAAGGATTAATCTCCTCTTACCTGGTTATCGTTATTACGTTTTTTGGATTCACTTTGGAGCAAGCGATATGAAAGGTATCGCACGCCCCAGGATATTCCCAAAATTATGCCGACAATGATTACGTATTCGATAATCTAAAACCTCTCTTTCCTAGTCAGGCCCAGGTTAGTGCCAGCCTTGCTGCAGATTGTAATCGGAAAATATATGATGACATTATAACTAACTTCAGTTAACTTGTCAACGAATTTTTAATTTTACATACAATCAGCCTGCTAGTCTATTATAAGTTAGATGCGGTTTTCATAAAATGTAACTATTAATTGTCAATATCAGGATCAAAACCTGCAGAAAAGACACCAGTTAAATCTGTTTTAAGGTCAACTCAGCCATTTCGTAAAGTAATTATATAAAAACAAAACTGCCATGTCAACAAGATTGCAAATATTTACATAAGTTATTTTTTTCTCAAGCGGGAGCAGTAACAGGCCTTCCCTTAATCAACCAATATTTCTAGAGATAAGACTATTAAGCGCAGTTTTCAACTCTCAACTATTGTCCTTTACCTGGCTCTATGCTATAATTTTGAAACAGAAACGGGGCGTAGCGCAGTTTGGTAGCGCGCTTGGTTCGGGACCAAGAGG
>PWFM01000096.1 GCA_003553895.1 Syntrophomonadaceae bacterium
GCGGTTAAGTACGGCTCGCACTCGGCGCCGTTAATAATCACCACATCAATTGGTTTGTCTTCCGGGGGTGAAAGCTTGACATGAGCCGGGAAAGTAGCCCCTCCAAGGCCTACAATACCGGCTTCGCGGACAATTTTACGGATATCTTCCGCGGAGAGATCTTCCAGCTTTCCAGCCGGCTCGATGTTATCAACCCATTCATCGCGTCCGTCCGACTCTATGGTAACCGCATTTATTTTCAGGCCCAGGGGATGATTGTAGGGGCCGATCTCGACCACTGTCCCCGAGATCGGGGCATGGACAGGCGCGGAAACAAAACCCTTGTTATCGCCAATCTTTTGGCCCGCTTTAACCTCACAGCCCTTACCGATCTCTTCCACATCGGCTAAAAGCTCGCAGGGGGCGCCGATATGCTGCTGCATCGGCACAACCACCTTTTGCGGTAAAGGCATTTTTGCAATGGCCAGCGTTGAAGTAGTCTTTTTATTATATGCAGGATGAACGCCTCCCTTGAAAAACGGCTTGGCCACTATTATTTTCACCCTTTCCAAATAGTTTGCTGCCCTTAAGACTTTGACGGCAGATAAAAATGTAGGTAAAAAAATATATTTATACAAATTAACTTAACTTACTTTCGTTAAATAATTGCAAAGTCCTTCTAAAAAACCGGCTTTTTATGCTTATGATAAAAAATATAATAAGTCACTTTTTTAGAAATATTCTCTTGCAAGCCTGGATTGATAAACTGGTTCCTGTCATCAGCCCACCGGCTGGACCCAGTAAGCCCGGGCATCGCTTACTGTATAGAAAGAACCGGTTACAAGCACCATATCATCCGGCCCTGCTTCACTCAGTGCCCGCTCCAGGGCGCTTCCCACATCTTCAATAACCTCTCCCTTTTTTTGATCAAAATTGAGCCTGTCAAGAGCAATCCTGAACAGCGCTGACGGATCGGCAGCCCGCGGAATTGAAGCCCGGGTAAAAATAACCTGATCGGCAAGCGGCAGAATGGCAGACATCATTGCCGGGGCATCTTTGTCGGCCATAATGCCGAAAACAAGGATCAGACGGCGAAAATTAAAATAATCGGGAATTGCCTGGGCCATCTGCCTGATTGCTGCCGGGTTATGCGCTCCATCCATGACCAGCTTCGGACTTTCCTTTAACAGCTCCAGGCGTCCCGGCCAGGAGGTTTCGGCCAGTCCCTGCCGCAGCGCTTTTTCATCCACTGCAAAACCTTTTTCTTCCAGCAACTCCAGCGCGGCCAGGGCGGTGGCGGCATTGCATACCTGGTAACGTCCCCGCAGGGGAATAAACAGATCTTTATAGGAACCTGCAAACCCTTTGTAATCAAAGAACTGGCCCCGGTCGGTAATAGTCCGGGTATTAAATACGGGCATGCTTATATTTAAAGCCTCGTCCGCACAGGAGGAGAAAAGACAATAGAGGGGGGCATTAAGCTCGGCGGCTTTTTCTCTAATAACGGTCACAACCCTTTTATCTTCGCTGGCCGTTAGTACGGGAACGCCCCGTTTTATGATGCCTGCCTTTTCTCGGGCTACAGCTTCCACGGTATCGCCGAGAACCTCTGTATGCTCCAGGTCGACATTGGTAATAATGCTTAGTAAAGGCGATACTACATTGGTGGCATCAAGGCGCCCGCCCAGCCCAACCTCAAGAGCTACCAGGTCAACCTTTTGCCGGGCAAAGTAAACCAGAGCCAGCACAGTAACCACTTCAAACTCGGTCGGCTGCCCATAACGTTCATCCGCTGTCACCTGATCCACGATCGGTCGGATTAAGTCAACCAGGTCAGCCAGCTCTTCACTTTCTATATCACGCCCGTTAATAGCCATCCGGTTGGTGAAGGAAAGGAGGTAAGGAGAAGTATAAAGGCCGATCCTGTAACCTGCCGCTGCCAGCATTGAAGCGAGGACAACAGCGGTAGAACCTTTACCGTTAGTGCCTCCTATATGGACATAGCCAACCTTCCGGTGCGGATTGCCGAGCATAGCGAGCATGGCTTCCATCCGTTCCAGGCCAGGCTTGATCCCAAACCGGCTCAAGCTGTGAATCCAGTCCAGGGCTTCCCGGTAACGCTCTTTCCTGTTCATAATGTCAGCTTAACTCCTGCAGTCTCTGTTTTAGTTTTTTCAACTTTGCTTCCTGTTCTTCGCGGCGTGACTTTTCCCTGGCTACAACTTCAGCCGGAGCTTTTTTGAGAAAACCTTCGCTGTTCAGTTTGCCTTCAGTCCGCTTAATCTCGGCTTCCACCTGGGAAAGCTCTTTCTGTAAGCGCGATCTTTCCGCTTCGAAGTCAATAACGCCTTCCAGGGGCAAATAAACCTCGATATCTTCGCCAATAATGGCTGTCAGGGCCTGTTCCGGCTTTTCAGCTGCGGGATCTATAGTTATGGTTTCTACGGAGGCAAGCCTTTTTAGCTGGTGAGCTTCTTCTTCCAGGCAGGCTGCAGGGTTTCCCCCAACCCTGACTATAACCGGGACCTTCTGGTCGGGGGCTAGTTTAACCTGGCTGCGCAGGTTCCTGATCGCCCTGACCACTTCCTGGAATAGCTCCATTTCTTCAGCTTCCCGGGGAAAAACAAGCTTTTTGGCCGGTTCCGGCCAGGTCGCGATAACCAGGGCCTTTTCTCTGCGGTTTGGCAGCTGCTGCCATATTTCCTCGGATATAAAAGGCATGAAAGGATGAAGGATGCGCATCACCCCGTCTAACAGGTAAACCAGGATACTCCTGGTCCGGGAGCGATCCTCCTCTACATCTGCCCCCACCCCTTCCCGGTAAAGGTGAAACTTGCTGATCTCCAAGTACCAATCACAGAAATCATTCCATAAATACTCATAAACCAGGCGGGCCGCTTCGCCCAGCTCATATTCTTCAAATAGCTCATTCGCTTTTTTTACGGTTTCATTGAAGCGGTGAAGGATCCAGCGGTCGGCCCGGTTCAAGTTTTGCGGAAGCTGATCCGGATCAAACTGAGCAGGCTGCCCTGCGCCTTCTTTTTGTTCTCCCAGGTTCATAATAACAAAACGGGAGGCATTCCAGATTTTATTGGCAAAATTTCGACCTGCTTCCACACTTTCCTGCCTGAAGCGCTGGTCATTGCCCGGGGCCTGCCCGGTAATCAGGGTGAAGCGGAGCGTATCGGCCCCATAATTATCAATCACTTCAAGAGGATCAACCCCATTACCCAGCGATTTGCTCATCTTGCGACCCAGGGCATCGCGGACCAGCCCGGTGAGGTATACAGTGCGAAAAGGAACCTCTTTCATGAAGGCAAGTCCCATAAACATCATCCGGGCCACCCAGAAAAAAATAATATCATACCCGGTAACAAGAACGCTGGTAGGGTAAAAATGCTCCAGGTCGGGCGTTTTATCCGGCCAGCCCAGGGTAGAAAACGGCCACAGGGCTGAACTGAACCAGGTATCAAGGACATCGGGATCCTGTGCCAGTTCGCTGCTGTTACAGCTGGGACAGTGTTCCGGTTCCTCGTAATCTACTATAAGTTCCCCGCATTTACAGTACCAGGCCGGGATACGGTGTCCCCACCAGATTTGACGCGAAATACACCAATCCCGGATATTTTCCAGCCAATCGTTGTAAACTCGGGCAAAACGGGGCGGGACAAAGTCGGTGCGTCCTTCTTCTACCGCCGCCAGGGCCGGCCTGGCCAGGGGTTGCATCTTAACAAACCACTGGCGGGATATAAGCGGCTCAACTACCGTATCGCACCGCTGGCAGTGACCGATAGAATGCTCGTAGTCTTCAATCTTCTCAATCAGCCCCAGGGCTTTTAAATCTTCAACCACCTGGCGGCGGCATTCAAAACGGTCCAGACCTTCGTAAGGTCCAGCCGCAGAAGTCATCCTGGCATCTTCTCCGATTACTTTTATAACTTCCAGGTCGTGGCGCCGGCCTATGGCAAAGTCATTAGGATCATGGCCGGGGGTAACTTTGACGGCGCCGCTGCCAAACTCCGGATCGACATAATCATCGGCTACAATAGGAATTTCCCGGTTAAGCAGGGGCAGGATTACTGTCTTGCCCACCAGATCCCTGTAGCGTTCGTCATCGGGATGGACGGCAACCGCTGTATCTCCAAGCATCGATTCTGGGCGGGTTGTGGCCACAGTGATTTCTTGCCCGTTTTCCGCCAGGGGGTACCTGATGTGGGTAATAGTAGAAGCTTCATTTTCATGTTCCACTTCTATATCGGAAAGGGCTGTGGAACAGCGAGAACACCAGTTGATCATATAATCACCGCGGTAAATTAAGCCCTGACGGTACAGATCAACAAAAACTTTGCGCACAGCCCGGGAACAGCCTTCATCCATTGTAAACCGCTCCCTGGACCAATCACAGGAACAGCCGAGGCGCTGGAGCTGCTTTGTAATCCTTTCATGGTAGGTGTCTTTCCAGGCCCAAACCCGTTCCAAAAATTTTTCGCGTCCCAGTTCCCGGCTGTCGACACCCTCCTCGGCCAGGTGCTTTTCGACAACATTCTGGGTGGCAATACCGGCATGGTCGCAACCCGGCAGCCACAGGGTATCATAACCCTGCATCCTGCGCCGGCGGATCAGCACGTCCTGGACAGTATTGTTCAAAGCGTGGCCCATATGCAGGGAACCGGTAACATTTGGGGGAGGTATAACTATTGTAAAAGGAGTTTGGTCGGGCTCGCCGGAAGCGCGGAAGAATTCGCCTTCAAGCCAGAATTTATATCTCTCTATTTCCACTGCATCCGGATCGTAAACAGGTGGCAGCATATTTTCGGTCATCATATCACCCCATATTATGTGGCAGTCAGAAGCGGTGTCCATTAAGCCGGCAGACCTGGTCAAAACAAGAACGGCAGGGTTATTTATTCCAGTCTTATAAATATTATTATTTTACGCCCTGAAAGTCAATCCTGATCGAGGCCTTAAACCCTGGTTCAGGCATATTTTGCTAGGTTGGAAGCTTGCAAAGCCTGCTCGGAAAGGTAATAACGGCCATCTTCCGTAACCCGGATAATTTCTACTTGAAGCAGAGAATCAAAAACATAAGGCTTGTAATCGCGCGTTTTAAAGATCCCGTCGATCATCCTGGTCTCAGAAGTGGTCTTCAAACCCAGTTCGCTTCCGCTTTTGGCATTTTCCGCGTCCAAAGCGCCCTTTTCCCGGAAAGTTTTGATCACTGCTTTAATGGCGCGATCCATCATTAAGCGAAGCAGCAGCAAACCCAGGCCGATCAAAGCGGCAAATAACAGAAATATAAGTAAATAAGCCACAGCTTGGAAGCACCTTCTTTCTCATAATTGCTTCTCATTATTACAGTACTGCTTTTTCATAAGTCCTTTTGCCAGAATCCGTGAAAAAGCTCATCTTAGCTTGAAAAGCTAGGATGAGCATTATTTCACCAAAAGTAAGCCCCTCGACAAAGACTAATTTTCTACCCGGTTAACGCATACTGCAGCATAAAAGCCTCAGCAGCCCATCAACAGCAGGCTTACCATTTATTGAGGAGTTTGAGCTGATTGCCCGATATGCTGCCCCGGACCGCTTTCATAAAGGCGGTACCCCAGGTCAAAAGCCTTCTGGTTCAGCTCACCGCTGCCCTTGGGAGCCAATTCGAAAATGCTATCCCGGAATATCTTCCGCTCCACCAGACCGGTGGCGGCATTAAGAACACCCAGAGCCAGCATGTTGGCTACAACCTCTTTGCCTACTTCTTCCCTGGCCGTCCTGGTTATCGGATAGCCCCGGATCTTGTACTCCTCCCGGAAGGGGCCGCTGACTAGAGTCGAGTCGACAATAACCACACATTCCCCTACTCTTTTGATCTTCGGCAGGTATTTGTTAAAAGAAGCCTGGTTCATGCTAAGCAGCACTGTAGGGTTTACCACCTTGGGGTATTCAATTGTGTCAATATCGATAATAACGCCGGCCATACTGGCTCCACCACGAGCTTCCGGTCCGTAAGATTGAGTCTGGACAACGTTTTTGTTGTCGTTGACAGCAGCCTGGGCCAGGATGATTGAAGCCAGGATCAAACCCTGCCCTCCGGCGCCGGTTAATAAAATTTCCTGCCTGTTTCCCACAAGAATTCCCTCCGCTTTTTAACCGCCAGATTTTACCGGTATTTCTTTACCGATTGAACGGTAATACTCGGCGGCGTATTCAGGAACTTCGTCTTGATAAATAACCCCGGTGATAGTTTTGCCTTCCAGTTCAGTTTCCTCTTTGCTGGTAGCCCGTTCGATGGAAATGCTGCTTTCTTTCAGTTCTTTCAGCATATCTACCGGCCCGCCAAGCTTGTTTCTCCTGCCGTAAGCTATGGGGCAGGGCGAGAGGGCTTCTACCAGCGAAAAACCTTTGTGATTGGCGGCCCTGGTTATAAGCTGTTCCAGCTGGCGGGGCTGGGCGGCATTACCCCTGGCCCCGAAAGTTGCTCCCGCTCCCCTGGCCAGATCCAGCAGATTAAACTCCCTTTCCAGCGTTCCGCGGGGAGCGGTAGTAGCCTTTTTGCCGGTTGGTGTCAGGGGCGAATGCTGGCCGCCGGTCATACCGTAAATATGGTTATTGACCACAATGGCATTTAAGTCAATATTTCTCCTGGCCGAATGGATAAAGTGGTTGCCGCCAATAGCGCTGCAATCACCGTCGCCCATAATAACAAAAAGCTTCAATTCAGGCCTGGCCATTTTCAATCCAGTGGCAAAAGCGAGAGCCCGGCCGTGGGTGGTATGGAGGGTATTAAAGTTCAAGTAACCAGCTGCCCGGGAAGAACAGCCGATCCCGGAAACGATCACCACATCACGCTGGTCATAATCGGCCCTTTCTATGGCCCTGACCAGGGCGGCGGTAACAATACCGTTTCCACACCCGGGACACCAGATATGGGGCAACTTCTTTGTCCTTAAAAACTCCTGTGTTAACTGTTCTATGACAGCCACCTCCCCATAATATCAGAAATCTGATCCGGACTGATCATTTCACCATCATAACGGTTTAAAGGAACGACCTCTGCTTCACCTTTAACATGGCGTTCCACTTCGCTCACTATCTGGCCCATGTTCATCTCCGGCACTATAATCACGTCGGCCTTTTTGGCTATTTCCCGTACTTCTTTATCGGGAAACGGCCACAGGGTCTGCAGGCTTAGCAGACCTACCGGCTCACGGTTATTCCAGTAGGCTTTTTTAACTACGGCCCGGGCCGAGCGCACCGTGCATCCGTAAGTCACAATGACAACCCGGGGCTCTTTATGGCCGATATAGTTCGTCAGGACCACTTCATCGCGATATTTCTCCAGCTTTTCATGTACCCTGTCCAGGGACCTTTCTACCTGTGGCGGATCGCCGGTGGGAAATCCGTACTGATCGTGGAACAAGCCGGTCACATGGTAATAGTGCCCAAAACCAAAGGGGACCAGCGGTGTGAGTCCCTTTTCATCATAGGGTTTATAGTCGGCCGGAACCTTGTCGCTTGATTTTTCGACCATCAATCTGCTGTCCCTGGGTATTGTTACCTTTTCTCTCATGTGGCCGATGACCTCATCCAGCAATAAAATAACCGGCTGCCTCAGTTTTTGGCTCAAATTTACCGCAGCGATAGTGAGGTAATAAGTTTCGTAAACCGAGGCGGGCGAAAAAACAATGATGGGATGATCGCCGTGCGTACCCCAGCGGGCCTGCATAACATCACCCTGCGAGGGCGCTGTAGGAACACCCGTACTGGGGCCCATGCGCTGGACATCTACGATGACACAGGGAATCTCTGCCATAATGGCATACCCGATATTTTCCTGCTTAAGCGAAAAACCGGGCCCGCTGGTAGCGGTGATCGCCCGCATCCCCCCAATAGAAGCGCCTATTATAGCCGCCATACTGGCTATTTCATCTTCCATTTGAATAAAAACTCCCCCTATATCAGGCAGCCTGGCGGCCATTCTTTCAGCTACCTCTGTAGAAGGAGTTATCGGGTATCCGGCATAAAAACGTACCCCTGCACTGATTGCTCCTTCAGCGCAGGCTTCATTTCCTTGCATCAAGACCGGTTTCGTCTCCGGCATTTCCAGAAAGCCTCCTCTTGATCAGTGAAATCGCAAAATCCGGGCAAAAGGTTTCACAGATGCCGCATTTAGTGCATTTTTCCACCGTTTTTTGGGCCTTGCTCTTTTCATCCAAAAAAAGAGCCTCCCTTGGACAGAAAGCTACACAAATACCGCACCCTTTACACCATTCCTCTTTGATAAAGAGGTCTGCAGTATAATCACCCTTGTTAACCTGCGCCAAAAAAATATCCTCCTTTTAGATCTACCATAAAAATCTTCGACAAAATACTGTTTTAAACTTATCCCCCGGTCTGCTAGAAATGACATTAACATCTTACAGATCACTGAATATATTTATTTTATTTACATCTAACTTATATTTTTCTGAAATAATTAGCAAACCTCCGGGTGAAGCAGGGGCAGGCGCTAAACCCTCCCCTGCTTCAAAAAGCTGTTTTCTAATCATTGTTTCTTAGTAATGTTCGCTGAAGCTACCGCTTTTAGCTATAGACACCGTTTCTAAGCCAGCCGCGGTACTGCATTGCTTCGGCTAATTTCTCGATGGCATACATATAAGCGCCGGTCCGCATATCCGAGCCGACACACCTTTCGCAGTAGAATCCGTAAACATTGTTAAAAGCTTCCACCATTTTTTCCTGAAGGTGCTTGTCAACTGTGGCAAAATCCCATCTGAAACCATAGTTGTTTTGGACCCATTCAAAATAAGAGACGGTTACCCCGCCGCTGTTGGCCATAACATCAGGCACCACCAGGACGTTGTTTTCCTTCAAAATCTGATCCCCTTCTGGCGTAGTAGGCCCGTTGGCGCCTTCAACTACTATCCTGGCCTTGATATCCCCTGCATTAC
>PWFM01000107.1 GCA_003553895.1 Syntrophomonadaceae bacterium
CAAGACCTGACCCCCACTAATTTTGTTTATAAATATTTTACACTTTAGATTCCTGGAACAGGCAGGAGAAGTATGGCGCCGGTAGAAGGAAAATCCCGGACGATAGTTTTTTCTGAGGGGGTTAGTATTATGATTTTTAAATCCTGTATCTTAATCCTGGCAGCGATAGGGTTGCTATTTTTTGTGCCTGGTTGTGAAGCGGAAGAGGTGGTTGAATTTGAAATAATCCTCACCGCCGAGCCTGAAGAGGGAGGGGAGCTAAGCGGTGCCGGGGTTTACGAAAAAGATGAGCATGATGAAGTTACAATTGAAGCTGTCCCCGCTCAAGGGTATGTATTTGAAAAATGGTTGGAAGACGGAGACGAAGTCAGCCGCGATGAAGCCTATAGTTTTGCGCTTGAAGAAGACCGCGAATTAACGGCGGTTTTCGCCGAAGAAGAAGGGTATGAGGTATCAGTAAAAATCAAAGACGATGCCATGGGAGAAATCAGCGGCGCCGGGACTTACCCGGAAGGAGAAAGGGTGACCCTGACTGCGGAACCGGCTACCGGTTACCAGTTCATGTACTGGTTGGAAGACGGTATGATGACAGGTGAAAGAGAGCCAACTTACGATCTGGTTGTTGAAAGCGATGCTGAGGTGGAAGCCGTGTTTGCCGCAGACAGGATCATGCCGCCCGAATTTGTTTTTGACCTCTACCACCGGCTTGCCGATCCCGAAGAAAACACTTTTATTTCTCCGGTAAGCATTTACCTGGCCCTCTCCCTGGTCTATAACAGCGCCGAGGGAGAAACCCGGGAAGAGATTGCTGAACTGCTGCAGGTGGCCGATATGGACTTAGAAGAGTTTAACCGGAAATGCCTTGCCTTCAGGAAATCCCTGGAAGGCGAAGAAGACGGTGTCAAGGTCTCCATTGCTGATTCTGTCTGGCTGGAAGAAGGTTTTCCGGTCCATGATCAATACCTGGAAACCCTGGAAAACTACCACAGGGCGAAAGCCAGGACGGCAGACTTTGCCGATCCAGAAACTACAGCGATGATTAACCAGTGGGTTTCCGATCAAACCGAAGGGATGATCGACGGGATATTTGAGGATAACCAGCCGGTCCCTGCGGAGTATTTTGTGCTTATCAACGCCATCTATTTTATGGGAGGCTGGACGGAAGACTTTGATCCCGAGGAAACCGAGGACAAAGATTTTACGCTTCCTGACGGCTCCACCGTTGAAGTGCCGATTATGCAGCGGGAGAGCGAAGAGATGACTGATTACCAGTACCTGTCGGAAGAAGGCTTTGAAGCGGTGCGCATTCCTTACGGAGGCGTAGAAATCCACGGCCAGGAAACTCGCATGGCCATGTATGTGTTTGTGCCGGATAACGGCCTTGATGCATTTTATGAGCAGCTCGATGCCGGTAGCTGGGATGAATGGATGAACGGTTTTTCCTCCCGGGACGGTACAGTCGGTCTGCCCAGGTTCGAAATGAGGTATGAAAAAACGCTAAACGATATACTTAAAGATATGGGCATGGAAAGAGCTTTCGATGACCGGGCCGATTTTTCCGGAATGTCTCCGGAAGGCGAGCAGCTGCTGCTTGACCAGGTCTTGCACGAGGCTGTTATCGAGGTTGACGAAAAGGGAACTGAGGCCGCTGCAGTAACCGCCGCTTTAGGCCTGGGAGATGCTCCGGAACCCTTTGAAGTGATTGCCGACCGGCCCTTTTTCTTTGTAATCAGGGATGACCATGCTGAAAGCGTCCTTTTTGCAGGTGCAGTCACCGATCCCCGTTAATGAAACAGTTTAAGAAATAACCCACCCGTATTACATGCAAATGGGGCGCCGGCGACTCATAATGCCGGTGCCCTGTTTTTGAGATGCCATCGCCTTCTTTGATATGATTAACATCTCTACTGCCAGTTTAATGTGCCTGCTAAGTTAGGCTGCCGGGCATACTGAACATAGGTGGCAGCAGTAGAGCTGTTGTCCTTATTTTTTCCAGGAGCACTCTGCCTCGTATCCTTTTAAAGCGATCCTTTTAAACAGGCTTCCTTTTAAATATAAGGTTATATGATCCGTTTTTTTCTCCAGCACTTTTGCGATATAGATGCTTAAGTTGTCGGTATTGAAAAGCAAGTATTTGCCCTGGTCATCTATGGGCTTTTTATAATCAATAATTGTCTCAACAAAGGAGCAACCCCCACAGCAGCCGCCTCCACGGCTGACTATTACATCAACCGTTATAATATCCTTGTTTTTTGCAGACAGCCATTCTTTCAGAACAGGCTCAACCGTTAAATTCAAATATAAGCCTCCTGCCGGGAAAAATTAATTTATATAGCTTGGCAAAACTTTTTAGCCCCTTAATTTTGAAATCCTGCGCAAGTTTGGCAAGATTCTTTAGCGTTGCCGGAAACACCGATTAACGCAGGTTTTGTTAGGGAACATTTAAAAATTCAACTTTTATGGCACCGGTTGCCCGGGTTAGGTTTAAATTCTTCGCTCAATACTTGGTTCGGTAGCTTATGAAAAGGCATCCTCCTCCCGTTAATAAAAACAGGAGGAGGATTTGCTGCTATCAGGCTATTTCTTTATACGGTATCTGCCCCTTTTCGTTCCAGGTGGTGAGGGCGATTATGACGATCCCGACACCGCAGAGAAAGATTACACTGCCGATAATAACGAGAGCCCATAGTTCATTGGGGATATAATTAGTAAAAATCTGGTGAGCCATGGCAATCATTGAAGTAACAATCATAATCACGAATGGAATCATGTAGTGAATAGTAGGCCGCTGCATCATCTTTAAGAAGACCGCTGCTGCCAGCAGGGCAATGCCGGCCAGGATCTGGTTGGCGGCGCCAAAAAGCGGCCATAGAACCATGCCGTATCCGGTCATAGCCAGGTAAAGGATCACTGCCCAGCCCGGTAACAGGGACACGGTCTTATCCCTGAGTATTTCGGGCATATGGAAAGTTACAGTGCTTTCTGCAAAGGCGATCCTGGTAAAGCGCATGGCAGAATCAAGGGTGGTCATGGCGAAACTTTTTGCTACTATGGCAAAGAAAGTCGCACCGACTATAGCTGGGATTCCCAGCGGGACCAGGAAAGTGCCACCCCCGGTTGCAAAAATAGCCGGCCAGGCCGCTACACCCCAGGCAGCATAAGATTCGGTGTAGCCGGCAACTCCGAGTCCCACTACTGCAGTTAAAAGGGCAATTACAGCCAGGTAACCTTCACCAAGCATAGAACCATACCCTACAGGCTTGGCATCTTGCTCATTTTTCAGCTGTTTTGGTGTGGTTCCGCTACCGACAATGGAGTGCCAGCCTGATATTGCGCCGCAGGCAATAGTGATCATAACGAATGGCCAAATCGGCGGCGCTCCTTCCGGAGCAAGTCGAACGGCGGGGGCGGCCAGCTGTCCGGCGCCGGTTGCCGCCAGGGCGATGATCCCGATAGTGGCAGCAAACAGGGCTATAACCAGCTGGATCCCGTTAATAAAATCTCGCGGCTGGACCAGGAGCCATACCGGCAGCCTGGCAGCGATTAGCATGTAGCCGAGTAGAATAAATACCCAGGTCTGATAACTTAGCTCCAGGGGATACCTGATTCCCAGGGCTATGAAGGCATACATGATTACAACGGCAATAATTGCAGCCAGGTAAAGGTTGATCTTCCACTTTTTGCGGACGCCCAGGCCGATTATAATGGCCAGGGGGATTTCAATCCAGACTGAATAAACGGCGGCTGGAAAAGCTTCAGCCAGGACTGCAATAACGTGCACAAATACAGCAGAAACAAGCACAAGCAGGAAAAAGACAACTATATACATCAGCTGCATGGCTCTTTCTCCCAGCAAATCTTTAAGAAAATCAGCCACGCCGCGTCCTTGATGCCTCAGGGAAGCAGCGAGCGCCCCCAGGTCATGGACTGCCCCAATGAAGATAGTCCCTAAAACAATCCAGAGCAGAGCCGGCAGCCAGCCCCAGATCGCTGCAACAATAGGACCGACAATGGGAGCTGCCCCGGCAATAGAAGTAAAATGGTGTCCAAATACTACAGGTTTGTCGGTTGGGACAAATTCAAAGTCATCCTGGTATTTGTAAGCGGGTGTTACACGGCTGGGATCTAGCTGCCATATTTTGTCTGACAGAAAGGTGGCATAGAAACGATAGGCCAGATAATATAAGACCAGTGCGACGATAACAAAAAGTAAAGCATGCACACATATCGCCTCCTCTATATAGTTTTTTAACTAGATCTTGCTCCATAGTTTGGAAAATATTGAATCAAGCGCCAGACTGTCGTTGCTTAAGGTGGAAGCTTTCTATCAAACTTAAAAGTATCCCGTGTTATTAAACCCTTCATCTTTTTAATTAGACATCTAAATAAGGACTGGCAGAAGGATCTAAATCAGACAAAATAAAGCAGATAACTAATGTAATTCGATCATTTTTTCCATCAACACCTCCTTGCGCAATTATACCTTCCTTAAGGAGAACCGAACTGCTTAATAATGCACCTCCTTTTTTAGGTTGATTATTGCATTATCTAAATATTCTTCCTAAATTTAAAATATCCTTCAGAAAATAAAAATATATTGATGCAGTGTCATTGTTGTTTATCATATTATCCGGGAAACGGTCATACTGATTCGAGTTTGGTCAAGAGGAAAGTTAGTGAAGGGAAGCTTTCAGCCAAATCAGTAGTTAATGAAGCAGGCAGAACACAGGGTAACCCTGTTTTTGACGTGTCATCGCTCTCTTTGATATGATTAGGACATCTACTACCGAAATGGTAAATATACCATAGGGAGGCAGGCATTAATGGAGAATTTGAAAGTTCCCGCAGAAAAGCTGAGGTTGGTTTATAAACCGGGAGAAGAGCTCCCTGCTGATTTTGTTAAAGAAGAGGCTGAAGATACCATCGTTGGACAGGACCGGGCCTTGCAAGCCCTGGAATTTGGTTTAAACATTAAGAGCCAGGGCTTTAATATTTACGCTGCCGGGATGCCCGGCACCGGGAAAGAGACGGCAGTTAAAAACTACATTGACAAAATTGCTTCCGACACTCCCACGCCGTCCGACTTATGCTACGTCAACAATTTCAAAAACCCTTACCAGCCTCACAACCTGGTCCTGCCGCCGGGGCGAGGATCAGAACTGGCTAAAGACGTTAAAAAGCTGGTCGATACAGCCCGCCAGGAAATTCCGCGGGCTTTTGAAAGCGATGAATATGTTTCCCAAAAAGACAACATCTCCAGGCAGTACAACGAAAAGAAGCAGGAACTGTTTAACCAGCTGAACCAGAAGGCAACCGAAAGTGGCTTTGCGATCCAGAGCACAGCCGGGGGCTTCCTCCTCGTTCCCCAGAAAGACGGGAAACCGCTCCAGGACCAGGACCTGCAGGCTCTTTCCGAGGATGAGCGGAAAAAGATTTTTGATAAGAAAAACGAGCTGGAAGAAGAACTGAAAAATACGATCAGGGAAGCGAGAAACCTGGACAAAAAAATGGCAGAAGAGGTAGAGGAGATGGACCGTAAGGTTGCCCTTTTTGCTGTTGAGCATCTTTACCAGGAACTCCTGGAAAAGTATAAGGACTTGCCCAAGGTTATAAATTACCTGAAGGAAATGCAAGAAGATATGATGGAAAACATCGATATCTTTGGGCAGCAGCAACAGCAACAACAGGCGCTGCCTTTCCCCATGCCTTTTGACCAGGAATCGAGTTTCAAGAAATACCAGGTCAATGTCATCGTTGACAATTCCGATCTTGAAGGGGCCCCGGTGGTGCGGGAGCTAAACCCCACCTATAACAATATTTTTGGCCGGATTGAGAAGGAAACCCAGTTCGGAGGCCTGGTTACCGATTTTACCATGATCCGCGGCGGTTCACTGCACGAAGCCAACGGCGGTTTTTTCGTGGTAAAAGTGGAAGAACTATTAAAAAACCCCTTTAGTTACGAAAGCTTAAAGCGGGTCATTAAAAGCAATCAACTGGAAATTGAAGAACCGGGCGAAAAACTCGGGGGGGTGGCCACCAAGTCACTAAGGCCTGAGCCGGTCGACCTCGACGTAAAAGTTATTATTATCGGGCCGCCCCTGTTTTATTACCTTTTATACAACCTGGACATGGAATTCAGGGAACTTTTCAAAGTGAAGGCTGATTTTGACACCGTTATGACCCGCACTGAAGAAAACATCCGCAGTTATTATGGATTCCTCGATTCCTTCTGCCAAAAGGAAAATATCATGACCCTAGACAACAGCGCTACGTCAAAAATTGTCGAGTACGGTTCGAGGCTGGCTGAAGACCAGTATAAGCTGTCCACCCGGTTTTCGGAAATAGCGGATATTGTCAGGGAAGCCTGCTATTATGCTGATGCAGACAGTGAAGATTGTGTTCGTGATAAACATATCACCCAGGCCATTGAATCCAAGATCTACCGTTCCAATCTGGTTCAGAAAAAACTCCAGGAAGCCATAGAAAGGGACACCCTCTTTATCGATACGGAAGGAGATAAAGTAGGCCAGATCAACGGGCTCTCAGTGATGCAGATGGGAGATTATTCCTTTGGCAAGCCGACCCGGATTACCTGCAGTCTGGGTCTGGGCAGGGGAGGAATTATCGATATTGAAAGAGAAGCCCGCCTCGGAGGCCGCCTGCACACCAAGGGAGTCATGATTCTGAGTGGGTACCTGACGAATATGTATGCCAAAGATATGCCGCTGACTCTGTCGGCCCGGCTTGTTTTTGAACAGAGCTATGGTGAGGTTGAAGGCGACAGCGCTTCAAGCACGGAACTCTACACCCTGTTATCTGTACTGGCCGATGTGCCCTTGAAGCAGAACCTGGCTGTGACTGGCTCAGTTAATCAGATGGGCGAAGTTCAGGCCATCGGGGGTGTCAACGAAAAGATTGAAGGCTTTTTCGAGCTCTGTAAAGCCAGGGGCCTGACCGGGGACCAGGGCGTGATCATCCCCAGGAGCAACCAGCAAAACCTGATGTTAAAAGAAAGTGTTGTAGAAGCGGCTAAAGAAGGTAAATTCCATATCTATGCCATCAGCACCATTGAGGAAGGAATTGAGCTGCTTACTGGGATAAAAGCCGGCCAGCGAAAAGAAGACGGCACCTTCGAAGAAGGGACGATCAACTACAGGGTGGAAGAGGCCTTACGTGATAATTTCCAGAAGATGAAGCAGATTGGCAGGGCAGCAGAAGAGAGGCCCCTGGAAGATCAGCCAGAAGATCAGGACCGGGAAGATAAATAACAGTTTAGTTGTTTGAAACAGCTGTAAAATGCGGCAAAACGGAAAGAAAAAGGGAGCACGATGAATTACTTCCGGCTCACCTTTACGAAACATGCGCACCGGTGGTTTAATCCCGCGGGTGCGCTTGTTTAGGTACGCCCGGCATCGGTGCTAACTGTTTTCATTTTACCTTTTCATTTTGCTTTGCTGGTTTGATGAAACAAAGACTCCCAGGGCTTGAAGTTCCCGGTCAGAACGGTTTACCGTTTTTGGTTTTAGGGCGTATTCGTACGGGACTTCCCTTATTTCCAGTCCGTGAATTCCGACCATGAATCCGGAACGCTTTTCATCAAGAAGCAGATCGATGGCCCGGATCCCAAAACGGATCCCTAAAATGATATCGTCGGCAGTAGGAGCCAGCCCCCGGAGGGTAAAACCGAGGTCGGTGGTGCGCACTTCTTCAATTTTTTGCAGGCCCAGCTCGATCCGTAAAACCCGCCTCAAGATCTGGGAAATACCACCCAGCTTGGGGTTGCCGAAAGCATCTAGTTCAGGCGTTTCTTCCATCAGGTAGCGGACCAGGTCGCTTTTTTCTTTAGCCCGCAGTATGACCGGGTCATCATAAGGGATGCTGGTGCCTTCGGCGACGATCAGGTTGACATACTCGTTTTCTTTATAGAGGCGTTTTACCTCGGCACAGAACTCACCGAGGTCTACCGGGCGTTCCGGAATGGTAATCAGCTCTGCGCCGGAGGCTACCCCAATTTCCAAAGCCAGCCAGCCGGCCTGCCTGCCCATGACTTCCACCAGGGAAATGCGGCGGTGGGCCCGGGCCGAATCGGCTGTACTCCGGGCGGCCTGGGCGCCGAAAGCAATGGCGGTCCGGAAGCCGAGCATAACATCGGTCCCGGAGACATCGTTATCGATACTCTTCGGGGCCATAACCGTGGGCACTCCCCTGCTTTCAAAGCGCAGGGCGGATAAAATAGTGTCGTTGCCACCCGTACCCAAAATACCGTCAACCCCCAGCTTTTCCAGGTTGCTTATAATCTTTTCCGGGTAGCCCTGCCCGGCATTTTCATCGGTAAAAGGGTTAAAGCGCGATGACTCCAGGATCGTGCTGGAACGGCTTTCCAGGCCCACTACTTTTTCAGTGTCCAGTGGCACTACGTAATCTTCCGGGTTGTCGGCTGCCAGTCCGGAAAAAGCGTTGCGGATCCCGATAAATTCGGCGCCGTATTCCTTGTTGCCCCGGCGCACTGCCGAGGCCAGGAAAGCGTTTATGCCGGGGCAGTCTCCGCCGCCGGTAATCAAAGCAATCTTCTTGCTCATTTTACAAACCTCCATCCTAGTTATCAGGACTTAATACGTTTCATATTTTACCACAA
>PWFM01000140.1 GCA_003553895.1 Syntrophomonadaceae bacterium
ACCGGAATATCCAGGGTCCGGGCTGCCTCTTTGGCAATATAAACACAGCCCCTGGAAGTGGCTTCTTCACGGCCTACACAGCCGCCCACGGCGATAGGTTTGCCGGTAACGACTCCAAAATTTGGTTCGCGCATGATGGTCGCATATTCATCGGCCATCCAGGCCATAACCTGGGCATTGGTATAAACATCGGGAGCGGGAATATCAGTTTCGGGCCCAAGCACGGTGCCCATGGCCCGAACATAGCCTCTGGCCACCCTTTCTATTTCTTTTGTCGACATCTTCCGGGGATCGCATACCACAGCTCCTTTTCCGCCGCCAAAAGGCGTCCCGACCAGGGCACACTTAAGTGTCATCCACATGGAAAGAGCTTTTACTTCGTCGGCTGTTGAATCGGGATGAAACCTGATCCCGCCTTTATATGGTCCTAGTACATTGTTATGCTGTGACCTGTAGCCGGTAAACACCTTTATGGAACCATCGTCCATTTCCACCGGCACGGCGGCTTCCACGAACCTGGTCGGCACTCGCAGGTACTCATAAACATCATTGGACATCTCCAACTGCTCCACCGACTGCTTGATCAAGCTGAGCGTTGCCTTCAGGGTATCATCGGTGGTTGTTTCTTCGACATTCTTGGCCATCAAATAACCTCCTATAATATATTATTTATTGCGCCTTCCCGGGTAAATAAAGGTTCAACTCCCCGGAAAGCAATAATCGCTTTATAAGTTCATCCGCTAGTTGAAATTCGACTCAAAGATGATTATTCCTTCAAATTTTTCAACTTCCCCCCCCACCTGGCCTGTGCCTGCATTTCCTTACCGGTCATTTCCACCGTCAGGGCCAGGCGCCAGGCAGACCGGTTTACATTGTTTTGATAAAAATGTAATTAAAAAACAACCATCCTGTAATAATCTTGTAATGTTCTGCCCTTATAATTATAAGTGAGTTGACCCCCTCTTTTTATATATATCCTTGGGCGCAGTTCAAATGAACTGCGCTTTTTTTTTATCTATAATCGAACCGGCCCGGTTTACTATTCAATTTCCAGTTTTGCGGCCGGCAGCCGGACTGGTTTACCAGGGCGATCTGCGCAAAAAAAAAATACCTCTTCTTTTATTACCCGCCTTATTACCCGCCGCAGACCATTTCCGCCATATTGTAAACCAGTATTTTTAACTCTAAAGTTGACAATGCTGTTTCAATCCGATACTATTCTACCAAATTACTTTGTCCGGGGATAGTATGAAAAATAATATTTTAGATTACCTGCAAAATAACCGGGATAAATATATTTCAGGCAGTTTGATGAGCAGAGAACTGGGTATCAGCAGGGCTGCTGTCTGGAAACAGGTCTGCGCATTGCGACGGGAAGGTTACCGGATCAAAGCTCGCTCCAACTGCGGCTATCGTCTGGAAAAAGAACCGGATCGATTAGACCGGGATTTACTCGACCAACCCGGCCTCAAGTATTACCGGGCAGTCGATTCAACAAACCTGACCGCCCGCTACCTGGCGGAAGAAGGCTGCCCTTCCTATACCACGGTTATAGCCGAAGAACAGGTCCGGGGCCGCGGCCGCCTGGGGCGCGGCTGGCACTCCCCCGCTTACAGCGGACTCTGGTTTTCAATCATCCTGCGCCCGGAGATGATCAGCATGGCAGAGGCCGCGCCGGTAACCCTGGTTACCGCTGCTGCCCTGGCCTCCCGTTTAAAAAGGGAGTGGGGGCTGGAAGTGAAAATAAAATGGCCGAACGACCTGCTGCTGGAAGGAAAAAAATTTGGCGGCATCCTGAGCGAAATAAAAGGCGAACCGGACCGGATTGAATACCTGGTTGTCGGTATCGGATTAAATGTCAATCAACAGGGAGTAGATTTTCCGATTGAGCTTAAAACTACGGCTACATCCCTTTTTGCAGAAAGCGGCCGGGAATTCGACCGCACAGCCCTTTTTCTTTCTTTACGGGAAGAACTTTGCCGGGCATACGAACTTTTCATCGAGAAAGGTTTTTATCCTTTCCGTGACCAGGTGCTTTCCTGCAATTCTTTCATCGGTCGGCAGATAACAGTTACCTGGGGCGGAGGCTCCCTGGAAGGGACGGCTGTGGACCTGGACGAGAATGGATCTTTAATGCTCAGGGACGTCAGCGGAAAAGTACACAGGATCTATTATGGCGAAATCAGTTAGAAAAAACAGCGCCGAAAACTCGCCGCCCCTGGGCAGGTTGACTTTAAGCGCCCTTTTTACGGCCTTGATTGCCATTTTAGCGCAGTTTGCCGTTCCCGTACCTTTCAGCCCGGTACCTTTCACCGGCCAGGTTCTGGGGGTTTTCATGGCAGGCAACCTGCTCGGAAGAAGAGCCGGACTCTTATCTGTTAGCGCCTACCTGGCCCTGGGCGCAGCCGGAGCGCCTGTATTCTCCCTGGCCCGGGGAGGCATGCATATGCTGACCGGACCCAGCGGTGGATACCTGTGGGGCTTTATTCCGGCAGTTTATATCATCGGTTTGATTGCGGAAAAAAGGGGCCGCCCTGCGATTTTTATCAATACCGTAACCATGCTGGGGGGCCTGGCTGTAGTCTATATATGCGGGGCTTTGCAGTTGAGCCTGATCATGGGCTACAACACCAATCAGGCTATTATAGTGGGGGTCTTGCCCTACCTCCCCCTCGATTTGCTTAAAGCTTTCCTGGCTGCTTACCTGGCGCTGCAGCTAAAAAGAAAGCTGCAGCGCCAGGGCCTGGACCATAACCTGTTACCCTGAGAAAATTTTTTAACGGGCAGCAGGGTTATTGTTTCCGGGCCAGCTCATCCTGGGCCAGCAGGGCTGCTCCAAGGGCTCCGGCAATTTGTGGCTCCCCGGGCACAATCAAATCTGTCTTCAGTTTTTCATTGAGGGCTTTGACTACCGCCTTGTTTTTTGCCACCCCACCGGTAATCATTACCTTTTCTTCCAGGCCGACGCGGCGCACCAGTCCGGCAGTACGATCGGCTATAGCCTGGTGAAGACCGCGGGCAATATCTTCGCGCGGCAGGCCCCGGGCTATTAAAGAAACCACTTCCGATTCGGCAAATACAGTGCACATACTGCTGATCGATACCGTTTCCCGGGCCTGGTCGCTCAGATCGGCCAGGTTCTCCAGCTCTACTTCCAGGGCCTGGGCCATAACCTCAAGAAACCTCCCGGTTCCGGCCGCGCATTTATCGTTCATGGCAAAATCGAGGACCCGACCGTTGTCACCCAGCAAGATTACCTTGCTGTCCTGACCACCGATATCGATAACCGTCCGCACCGCGGAATCGAGGAAGTACGCGCCACGCCCGTGGCAGGTTATTTCAGTAATCCTTTTATCGGCAAATTCAATGCTAATCCGCCCGTAACCCGTAGCTACGACAAATTCAAGGTCTGATTTTTTTAACCCCGATTCATCCAGGGCTTTTTGCATGGCTTTTTCAGCGGCGGCTCTACTGTTGGCCCCCGTGGGCATTATGACAGAATAAAGAACTTCTCCGCGATCAAAAACAACCACTTCTGCTGTAAGCGATCCCACATCTATTCCAGCTACCGGCATCTCAAATACCTCCATTTTAAAAAATCACTGTGGAAGAAGACCGACAATCGCTTTCCAGAGCTGATCGCGGCCGCTTCCGGTGCGGGCGGAAAAAGGCACCAGCGGCTCTTCTTCAAACAGGCCCAGCCGGGAACCTATGATCTTGATTTGCCTGGCCAGCGCTCCCCGGGAGAGCTTGTCCGCCTTGGTAACCGCGGTAACCCGGGGAATGCTGTGCATACGCAGCCAATCCGCCATTAATTTATCATCCTCGGTTGGTTCATGACGGCTGTCAATCAAATGCACACAGCCGTAGAGGTTGCTCCTCGTTTCCAGGTACTCTTCGATAATCGGAGCCCATCGCTGCCGTTCTTGCCTGGATACTTTTGCATACCCGTACCCGGGCAGGTCGACAAAGCAAAGTTTTCCATTAAGCAGGTAAAAATAAAGACCCCGCGTCTTGCCGGGCGTAGAGCTGGTCCGGGCCAGGTTTTTCCGCCCGATCAGTTTATTAATCAGCGAAGATTTGCCCACGTTGGAACGGCCCAGGAAGGAAATCTCGGGCAACTCCCACACCGGAAACTGCTCCGGGTTATATGCGGCGGCTTTGAGTTCTGCCTGCTTGATCTTCACGACTTCACCTTTTTTTAGTGGCGGATCGAGGAGTCCCGGTTTTCTTCAGGCAAATCCATTTCCTCTTTACCAATTTCCTTTTCCGGAAGTTTGGCCTTTATCCCCTCGATCGGTTTGGTCAGGGCCATTTCCAGGACTTCATCCATATGATCAACCATTTTTGCTTCAACTTTACGTTTTACGTTAACAGGGATATCGGATAAATCCCGGCGGTTATCTGCCGGCATTAGCATATTCCTGACTCCGGCCCGGTGGGTGGCGAGCATTTTTTCCTTTACTCCGCCGACCGGCAGGACCCGCCCCCGAAGGGTTATTTCGCCGGTCATGGTAACATCGTTTCTGACCGGCACCCGGGTAAATGCGGAAGCCAGGGCTGTGGCCATGGCGATCCCGGCCGAAGGCCCGTCCTTGGGAATAGCTCCTTCGGGAACATGGATATGGAGATCTACTTTTTCATAAAAATTTTCTTCCAGACCCAGCTCGTCGGCCCGGGAGCGGATATAGCTCATTGCCGCTTTGGCTGATTCCTGCATCACTTCACCCAGCTGGCCGGTCAGGGTCATTTTGCCATTCCCCTTCATTAAAGTAACCTCAATTGAAAGCAGGTCCCCTCCGCTTTCGGTCCAGGCCAGGCCCGTAGCCACCCCGATCTGATTTTTTTTCTCCGCCACACCGTAGCGGTAGCGGGGGATTCCCAGGTATTTCTGCAGGTTATTATTGGAGAGGCGGATCTTCTTTTTACGGTCCTTGACCACTTCACGGGCCACCTTGCGACAGATAGCGGATATGCTCCGCTCCAGGTTGCGCACTCCGGCTTCCCTGGTGTATTCCCGGACAATTCGGCGGATTGAACCTTCGGAAATCCGGAGGTTTTGCTCGCTGATCCCGTTCTCTTTTAGCTGTTTGGGAATCAGGTACTGCCTGGCTATCTCCACCTTGTCTTCCTCTGTGTAGCCGGGAATATGTATCAATTCCATCCGATCCATGAGGGCCTGGGGGATGTTATGAGAAGTATTGCCGGTGGTGATAAACATTACCTGTGAGAGGTCAAAGGGAATCTCGATATAATGATCGCTAAAAGAACTGTTTTGTTCGGGATCGAGCACTTCCAACAGCGCCGAAGAGGGATCACCCCTGAAATCGGTTGACATCTTATCTATTTCATCCATCAAAAACACGGGGTTATTTGATTTGGCTTCACGCATTCCCTGGATTATCCGACCGGGCAGGGCGCCGATATAAGTCCGGCGGTGTCCCCTGATCTCGGCTTCGTCGCGTACTCCGCCGAGGGATATTCGCACAAAATTACGCTCAAGGGCCCGGGCCACCGACCTGGCCAGAGACGTTTTGCCCACACCGGGAGGCCCGATCAGGCAAAGGATCGGCCCCTTTAACTTATCTGCCAGCTGACGGACGGCCAGGTATTCAATGATCCGCTCTTTTACATTCTGCAAGCCGTAATGATCCTCATCCAAGATCTGTTCGGCGACGTCGAGATCCAGGCGGTCTTCAGTTTCATCCAGCCAGGGCAGCTCTAAAAGCCAGTCTAAGTAGGTTCTAATCACAATGGCTTCAGCAGCGGCAGGCGGCATTTTCTCCAGGCGGTTGACTTCCTTGAAAGCCTTATTCTCAACTTCTTCGGGCAGGTTAACTTCAGCAATTTTCCCCCGGTATTCTTCCGCTTCAGCCGCTCTTTCATCTTTCTCACCCAGCTCATTTTGAATTGCTTTCATCTGCTCACGCAGGTAATACTCTTTCTGGGTTTGTTCCATCTGTTTGCGAACCCTTAAATTAATTTTTTGCTCTATTTCCTGGATTTCAATTTCATTGCTTAATATCTCGTTTAATTTTTCCAGGCGCTCCTTTATATCTATCGCTTCCAGTAGCTCTTGCTTTTGATCTATTTTCATGCTCAGGTGGGAAGCGATCACATCGGCAAAACGGCCCGGCTCTTTTATGTCGGTAACCGTGGAAAGCGTATCCGGGGGGACCTTGCGGTTGATCTTGATATATTGCTCAAACTGGTTCAGCACACTTCTCATCAAGGCCTCTATTTCCTGAGTTTTTTCTTTGTCATCTTCAATAATTTCAGCATCTGCTTCAAAAAATAGTTCCTCGGTATGCAATTTCAGGATCCGGGCCCTGTTTAAACCCTCAACAAGGACCCTGATAGTGCCGCCCGGTAACTTAATCATTTGTTTAACATTGGCCAGAGTACCCACTTCATGAAGATCAACCTCTTCTGGTTCTGAAACCCTGGCTTCTTTTTGAGAAATCAAAATGATCCGGTTATCATTCATCATCGAACGTTCCAAAGCCGATACCGATCGCTCCCGACCGACATCAAGATGTAAAACCATGCTGGGGAAAACCAGTACGCCCCGCAAGGGCAAAACCGGCAATTTCTCCTCATTTGTCATAGGTATAACCACCTTCGGTGATAAAAATTAAAGCGAGAAGCACAGGTAAGATAACTATTCGCTTCCCGCTTTATTATTCCCTTTTATAAGCCCGTAATCTTACCTGTTCCGGGCAGGAGCCTCATATTAGGCCTTAATTCAGGCTGACTCCTCTTTCTTTTTACGCTTGTCCTTGGTAACCAGGATCGGCGCGTCTCCATTAAGGACTACCTCCCGGGTAATAATACAGCGCTCAATATCGTCCCTGGAAGGCAGTTCGTACATCACACTGAGCAGGGTTTCTTCCAGGATGGCCCGGAGGCCCCTGGCTCCGGTATTCCTGTTCATGGCCTCTTCGGCAATCGCCTTCAGGCTGTTTTCCTTGAATTCAAGGGTGATGCCGTCCAATTCAAAGATTTTTTCGTACTGTTTAATTAAAGCATTGCGCGGCTCAGTCAGGATCCGCACAAAAGCTTCAGTATCAAGCGGATCGAGGGTGGCAATGACCGGAATCCGGCCCACAAATTCAGGAATAAGGCCGTACTTGAGCAGGTCCTGCGGGAGGATCTGCTTCAAGACTGCCCCCAGGTTCTTATCATCGGGGGTCATTACCTCGGCCCCAAAACCAATCCCTTTATTGCCGACCCGGTTTTGAATGATTTTTTCCAGGCCGTCAAAAGCTCCGCCGCATATAAACAGGATGTCGGTAGTATCGATCTGCATGAACTCCTGGTGGGGATGCTTGCGGCCACCCTGGGGCGGCACGCTGGCCACAGTCCCTTCCAGGATTTTCAGCAGGGCCTGCTGGACTCCCTCGCCGGATACATCCCGGGTAATGGAAGGATTGTCGGTTTTGCGGGCCACCTTATCGATCTCATCGATATATATTATGCCTTTTTCCGCTTTTTCCAGGTCGTAATCAGCGGCCTGGATCAGCTTAAGAAGGATGTTTTCCACGTCTTCGCCAACATAACCGGCCTCCGTAAGAGAGGTAGCGTCGGCAATGGCAAAAGGAACATTCAAAATCCGGGCCAGGGTCTGAGCCAGCAGGGTTTTACCAACCCCGGTCGGCCCGATCAAGACAATATTGCTCTTTTGCAGCTCCACATCTTCCCCTTTCTGGCCGGCATTTACTCTTTTGTAATGATTGTAAACGGCTACAGAAAGACTTTTCTTGGCTGATTCCTGGCCGATCACATATTGATCAAGCACTTCGTTTATATCCTGCGGCTTGGGAAGCTCTCCAAAGCCCAGATCACTCTCTTCACCGATCTCTTCTTCTATTATTTCATTGCACAACTCAATACACTCATCGCAAATGTAAACACCCGGGCCGGCCACAAGCTTGCGCACCTGCTCCTGCGTCTTTCCGCAAAATGAGCACTTCAGCTGTCCTTTTTCTTCGCTAAACTTAAACATCGGGAGGAATCACCTCATCTCCACTTTTAGAGTCAATTTAATCAGTTCTGTTAACCAGCACATCATCAATTATCCCATAGCTCTGGGAATCCTCAGCCGACATAAAAAAATCGCGGTCCGTATCCCTGGCAATCGTTTCCACCGGCTGGCCGGTATGATGGGAAAGAATTTCATTTAAAGTTTCCCGGACTTTGAGGATTTCACGGGCATGGATATCGATATCGGCAGCCTGTCCCTGGGCTCCTCCAGCCGGTTGGTGCAGCATAATCCTGGAATGGGGAAGGGCAAAACGTTTGCCCTTTTCTCCCGCCGCCAGAAGTATGGCGCCGAAGCTGGCCGCGAGGCCGACACAAATGGTCGAAATATTGGGCTTTACATATAACATTGTATCATATATAGCCATCCCGGCATATACGGAGCCACCGGGAGAGTTGATATAAAGGCTGATATCTTTTTTGGGATCTTCCGATTCCAGGAACAGCATCTGGGCGACGACTAAGTTAGCCACATTATCATCTATAGCGCTGCCCAGAAAAATTATCCGGTCTTTAAGCAGGCGCGAGTAAATGTCATAAGCTCTTTCGCCGCGGCTGGTTTGCTCAACTACCATTGGCACTAATA